>WTAE01000142.1 GCA_013139765.1 Sulfurovum sp. | reverse complement strand
ATTAATGGCATTTCACATTCCATGATTTATCCTTTATTTTGATATACTTACTCCAATTATTACCTAGGAAAGATAATGTTAGACTTAAAGAAGATACAAACAGCTTATAAACGCGTCTCTGGTGTGGTACACAATACCCCTTTGACCTATGCACCCATTTTGAGCCAAATATCTGGTTATGAAGTGTATTTGAAAAAAGAGAACTTACAGCGTACAGGTGCTTTTAAATTAAGAGGTGCTTTTAACAAAATTGCCTCTTTAGTGGAGAACAATCACGAAGGTGGTGTGGTAGCAGCGTCAGCAGGAAACCATGCACAAGGTGTGGCATTTGCAGCAAAACATTTTGACATTCCTGCGTGTATTGTCATGCCTGAGTCGACACCACTGACTAAAGTGTTAGGGGTGAAAGAGTTAGGGGGAACAGTTATTCTTCATGGTGCCAATTATGATGAAGCGTATACCAAAGCTTTAGAAGTTGCCAAAGAGAAAAACTATACGTTTGTGCACCCTTTTACAGACGACGAAGTGATGGCAGGGCAGGGTACTGTGGCACTTGAAATTTTAGAAGCACAGTCTGACCTTGATGCCATTGTGGTACCTGTAGGTGGTGGTGGACTAATCTCTGGTATGGGTGTTGCCATAAAAGCACTTTCTCCACAAACTAAAGTCATAGCAGTTTCAGCCGCAGGGGCACCTGCCATGAAAAAGTCTTTTGATGCAAAAACAGCGATTGATACCACTTCAGTGAGAACCATTGCCGATGGTATAGCGGTGCGTGATACTTCTTCTAAAACATTAGAATACATTTTAAAACATGTGGATGTTTTTGAATCTGCCTGTGAAGACGAAATAGCCGCAGCCATACTTTTTTTACTTGAGAAGCAAAAAGTCTTGGTTGAGGGTGCCGGCGCTGTAGGTGTGGCTGCACTTTTGCATAATAAAATTGATTTACCTAAAGGTTCAAAAATTGCGATTGTATTAAGTGGTGGAAACATTGATGTCACGATGCTTTCTCTCATTATAGAAAAAGGTTTGTTGAAGTCTGCACGTAAAATGAAGTTACAAGTTATTCTTGTAGACAAGCCAGGTGCGCTACAAAAATTTACAGGTATTTTAACGAACATTGGTGCAAACATTGTCCAAATTGGATATGACAGAACATCCATAGACTTAGAGTTTGGTGATGCCCATGTCTCTGTCTTTTTAGAGACCAAAGGTTTAGAACACCAAGAGCAGATACGTGAGAAGTTAAGAGAAGGTGGGTTTTCTTTTAAAGAAGAACACTAATTTCGTAGCGTGGGTTTTCTAACCCACGAACAATTGTTTTCTATTGAAATATACTCTTTGATACACATACCATTCGTGGGCAGGAATGCCCACGCTACCTATGGAGAAATATATGATAGCTATAGATTTAGGTTCTAACACCTTGCGTGTTTTATCTTATGATTCTAAAACCAAAACACAACTCGCACAGTATGAAAAAGTAGTAAAAACAGCTGATGGACTTGCTGCACATGGTGTTATAAATGAGGCTGCAATTGCTAGGGTGATAGGTGCTATAAAAGAGGCACAAGAGAAGATAGACTTTACCTCTCATCCCCTAAGAGCAGTCACAACTGAAGCCGTACGTAGAGCTTCAAACTCTGCTGAGGTTTTAGAAACCATCAAAAGAGAAACAGGTATTTGTTTTGAAATCATCTCTGGAGAAGAAGAAGCGACACTCACTCTTTCAGCAGTCAAAAACCGCTTAGAAGTTTTACAACACAGTGCAGATTCTTTTGTACTTGTAGACATTGGTGGTGGTTCTACCGAAGTGATATTTTCTTATAAAAATGAGAGAATTTCTAAAAGTTTTCCTGTAGGCATTGTGACCATTGCTCAAAGTTATGAAAACTTGGAAAACATTGAAGAAGCACTGCCTCAAGAGATGTTAGCCATGCAAATGTTTGCTTCTGAGATATTGGTAACCAAAGGTGAAGTTTCTTCTTTTGTTGCCACAGCAGGTACCCCTACCACTGTTGCCGCCATGAAGTTAGGCTTTAATTATGAGACCTATGATGCTAGAAAAATAAATGGTACTTCTTTGGAAAAAGAGGAGTTAGATTTTTACTTAAAAAAGTTACTCTCTATGCCTTTTGAAGAGCGAGAAATTGCAGTGGGTACTGGGCGTTCTGACCTTATTGCCGCAGGCATACTCATCTACAAACAACTCTACACACTTTTAGGTTTCCAATCTTGTATTGTGATTGATGATGGCTTGCGTGAAGGTGTGGTTTTGGAAATGTGTAAATAACATTGTTTCTTGAGATATCTGCTCAGTCATTTTGAATAAATAATATATTATGATTGGTTGTTTAATACAATATAATCTAAAGGGAGATTAAATGATAAAAAAAACTTTAACAGTAAGTGTAACAAGTGTAGTCATAATGATGTTGGGAAGTAACTTAGCACAAGCAAAGATGAATATTGGGAAAACGCTTGCTGCTACAGCAGTGGCAACAACTGCGACAAAGGCTTTTCATAAAGAAGGTGAAGAATACACAGAGCTGATACAAAAGTTCTCAGATGCTGACTTACTAGCCTTACTGAAATCAGAAGGCTATGCGGGTGCAAGCATTAAAAGAGAAGGGGCTCTAAGAGTTAAAATTGATGGCCGACCACATCTGCTGTTCAATAGTAAAAGAGGTGATTTACAACTCTATTATGGTGTCACTGGAGTGGATGTAAGTTACAAAAACATAAACCAGTGGAACTATTCAAAAAAATATAGTAGAGCCTATCTCGATAAGAATATGGATCCGGCATTGGAATCTGATTTAGAGGCAGAAGGTGGATTGACGAGACGACAAGTATTGGAATTTTTAGATACATTTATCTTTTCAGTTTCTTCATTTAGAAGTTTCCTCTTAGAGCATGATAAGAGTTAGGGCTACTTCACTATTTTCTAACCTTTTTACGATATAATCAAGCAAATGAACCATCTGACCACCTTTGGTCGATCAGGTTCAAATATAACAATGGAGTGTGTAATCATGCAAATGTCTGGTGCACAAATGATATGTGAAGCGATCATCGAAGAGGGTGTTAAAACCGTATTTGGTTACCCTGGTGGCGCTATCATGCACGTTTATGATGAAATTTACAAGCAAAATGGGTTCGAGCATATCTTGAACCGTCACGAACAAGCATCTGTACATGCTGCAGATGGTTATGCAAGAGCAACAGGTGAAGTGGGTGTAGCTATGGTTACTTCTGGACCTGGGTTTACCAATGCAGTCACAGGACTTGCAACAGCATACATGGACTCCATTCCTATGGTTGTCATTTCTGGTCAAGTCCCTTCACAACTCATTGGAACAGATGGTTTTCAAGAGATTGATGCTGTGGGTATCTCTCGTCCTTGTACCAAACATAACTTTTTGATACGTTCTTTAGAAGAATTACCACGTGTACTTAAAGAGGCATTTTATATTGCCCGTACTGGTAGACCAGGCCCTGTGCTTGTAGATATTCCAAAAGATATCACTGTGGACATTGGTGAGTTTGTGTATCCTGATTCTGTAAATATTCCTACGTACAAACCAACATACAAAGGCAATGCAAAGCAGATTGAAAAAGCAGTTGAAGCCATTAAGTCTGCAAAAAAACCATTGCTTTATATTGGTGGGGGTGTTGTACTTTCAAATGCTTACGAACTGGTAAGAGAATTAGCAGCAAAAACACAAATACCAGCGGTTGAAACACTTATGGCAAGAGGGGTATTGGGTGCGAAAAACCCTTTACTTCTTGGTATGCTTGGAATGCACGGTAACTATGCATCAAACATGGCAATGTCTGAGACAGACTTGGTCATCTCTTTGGGTGCTAGATTTGATGACAGGGTAACAGGTAAACTTTCTGAGTTTGC
>WTAE01000071.1 GCA_013139765.1 Sulfurovum sp. | reverse complement strand
TCACCTGTACTTGGGGCATAAACTTTATTGTCACGTTTGGGGTAGGCAGGTAGGGGTTCCCAGTGGTCTTTTTTGTCTACATAAAGCATGCTTCCTCTAAAGTAGAGTGACTTAGCAGGTGGGATCTCCCCATCAAAACCTACTTCCATGACAATACGGTCTGAAGGTACAAGTAGGGCATTGCCATCAAGAAACATAGTACCGTCATGTCCCATACGTTTTTCTACCTCACTTTTAAACCCATAATCTGCATGTTCAAAGGAGATACGCGGGAAAAAGATGAAGAGTATGACAACCCAAGGCAAAGAATATAAAAACATGAGCATCGCGTTACGAAAGGCTTCTATCACTTCTCCTCCCATACGTTGAGAGAGTACCATCCAGAGTAAAAAGAAGACTTCAAAAATGACGTAAGAGAGCATGACAATGCCATGGTAGAAAAAGAGCGAAAGTGCCAAAAAGAGTATGGGAGAAATGAGAAGGTAGAAGTTTATCTCTTTGGTAAGCCTCTGCATGGAGACCACAATGATGAGAATGTAAACCAACAATTCTAAAAAGAGTTTAAGACGGGAGAAGCCCCGAAAAGAGAAGTTCCCGTACAAAGAAAGGTACATTGCAAACATCCCTAAAAGAAAAACAAAAAGAATTAAAGCTTGAGAGGCAGGTGTTTTTTTAAAAAAGAGTAAGCCAAACACAAAAAGCACAAAAATTACCATAGGTACTTTGAGTATGAGGAAAAGAGGCAGAAGTACCACAATGTAAGCCAAGTCTAGCGTCTGTAAGGTAGTGAGTTTAGTACTTTGCAAGTTTTTTAAGAATGTCATCTATGGCCTCCTTTCTTGAGTCTAAACGTTGTTTCGGAAGTTGTATACTAAAGGCTAAATTTTGTTTTTCACAAGTCAAAACCCATAAACATAACTGTGATAAACGTGCCTCGTCATTGCCACCTGCTTTTAAAAAGTCAAACACAAGATTGGGGTTTTGAATCTCTTTACTAAAACGTTTGACTGCCAATTCTCCTTTGGCTAAAGAGGGCCAGTGTATGGATGAGAGCTTTTGTGTGCCATCATAACTTTGTAGTCCATCAAACTCTTTCTCTTCTCCGAAGTAGCTTTGCTCTTCTGAAAGAAACGAAGCCAAACTTTTGCCTTTTGGCTCAGGGTAAACAATGCCTTCATAACGTTCTTCTATGGCAAGGGTAAGACGCGCTGTTGCAAGAGGGTATTTACTCTGTAAATAACAGCCGTCGTAGTGAAAGGTACCACGTTTTTTCGGGCTATAGTCTAAATGCACCAGACGCTTACTTTTTGCTTTTATCTCTCCTAAGTTGACAGAGGTCTCTTCCCCATAGAGTTCTATAGCCCAGACAGAGGTTTTGGCTTGGTTTTCAATGTTAAGAGAAATATGTCCTTCTTGTTTAGCAAAAAGACGAGAAGAGGGGAGAAATGTAGCTTTGAGTTGTCCTAAGTTTAACACACCCAAGGGACCTGCTGAAAAAGCCAAAGAGAAGACAAAAAAGAGACTAATGTAGACTAAGTTGAAATCATGCATATACGCTTCAAGAAAAAGCCCAAAGAGAAGGACTACAAGCAACAGCGAAAAAATAGTCGCATGTTGTTTGATACTTTTATGTATCTGAATGAACGTTTTTAAAGATTTCAACAGATATTCTTTTGGAAGTAGTGTTCCCTTCTTTAAAGAGAAGTCTATGGGTACAGACAAGTGGGGTAATCATTTTTAAGTCATCAGGGGTGACATAGTCACGCCCTTGTAACATGGCCCAAGATTTCACCATGGCAGTTAAAGACAAAGCCCCTCTGGTGGAAAGCCCGTAGTGGAAAAGTCCCGAAGTTCTGGTAAACGCAATGATCTCTTGTAAAAAGTCTAAGAGTGCGTCGGATAAACGCACAGAAGAAGCTTTGTTCATATAGGTGCTTATGTCTTCTTCACTTAAGAGCTTTACACTTTTTTCTGTGTTCCCTATTTCTCCTTTGAGGATGTTACGTTCAGAAACCTTGTCAGGATACCCAATGCCAAATGAACACATGAAACGGTCGAGTTGGGAGTTTGGTAGGGGGAAAGTACCCACCTCTTCATGAGGGTTTTGTGTGCCTATGACAAAAAAGGGTTGAGGTAAAGTGTAAGCGATGTTGTCAATAGTGACAACACTCTCTTCCATGGCTTGTAGTAAAGCAGATTGGGTTTTTGGCATGGAACGGTTAATCTCATCTGCAAGTAAAAAGGAAGAAAAAATAGGACCTTCTTTAAAGACAAAAGTTCCTTCATCTTGTTTGTAATAGTTGATACCTAAGATGTCAGAAGGTAACATGTCCGAAGTAAACTGTATACGTCCAAAGTGCAGACCTAAGACTTGTGCCAAGTGTTTGGCAAGCGTGGTTTTTCCCACACCAGGGATGTCTTCTAAAAGTAAGTGTCCTCTGGCAAAAAAAGTAGCCAAAGAGAGGGCAATGGTTTCTCTTTTACCTATGAGGTGTTGTTCTATGGCGTCAATGAGCGGTGTAAACTCTTCAGATAGTGTGTAATTCATGGCTGTAGTGTAGCGTAAGTTTTATGTAGGCTTTGTGTATTGTGTGGCTTGGAAATTATTATTTGTTTTGATTTATTTTAACTTCCAAGACATCTTACTAATATAAGTGAGCAAATACTACTCACACACAGCAACCATGGTAACATTGCCATCCCTTTGTAGTTGGTAAATGTATGTGAAAGTAGTGTCTATTATCTACAAGGTAGTAGAACTTATCAGTTTGAAGCTGAATGCATAGCGGAAGAATAAACTGAAAAGGCATGATACCCTCGATATGCTTATGTGTCTTCACTTTTTCTATATAATTTTATTTTTATAATGTTAAATTATTATATTAAATATGTTTAAGAGATAATATACTATACTCCAATTATGATATTTAATTTGTCATAAAGTTACACTCTGCAAAAAGCCAAACTATCTGCGAAGATAGGACGGAAAGCTATGGGTCTCATGTAGATTGCCAAGCCACTCAGTAATCATTATTTTATTAGTTAGAAATATTTATATCAAGTATTTCTAAAATAGTCAGGATACGAATTGTATCTATATAAAAAAGGGTTTATATTATGAAAAAAACAACGTTATCTATTGTGTCAATATTGGCACTTAGTGGATTGGCTTTTGCAGGTGGTGATTTTGCCCCTGTAGAACCAGTAGTAGAGGTAGTGGTTATTGAACCAAGTCCATTCTACTTAGGTCTTGGTATTGGGGATGCTGCAGTAAATGATGATTTTACCAGTGAAGAGTTCTCTACAACGACACTGATGCTTCAAGCAGGGTATCAATATAACCCATACATCGCAGTAGAAGGTCGTTATACCTTTGGTCTGGATACAGATTATGCTCCAGGAAATACAGGTGCTTTAAGCAGTGACTATGATGGTGACTTCTCAAGCTGGGGACTTTATGTGAAACCGATGTACCCTATAGGAGATTTCTCTCTTTATGCTTTACTTGGGTACGGTGGCGTGATGCTTGATGATCTTGCAGGTGGTGACGCGTATGAAAGTGGCTTCCAATGGGGTCTTGGAGCTGGTTATGCTGTTTCTGAACAATTCACTGTATTTGTAGACTATGTCTCTTTGTATGATGATACAGGGTTTGACTATAGAGCACAACTAGATGATGTAGATTCTGATACGTGGACATTCGGAATGTCTTATAGATTTTAAGAAAGGGAATAAAAAATGAAATTAACAAATTTTAAAACATTGGCATTGATATTTTCAGCCTCTGCAATGCTCGCTTTGAGTGGATGTGGTTCTGAGGGAATACCGTCCAGTACTGGACTTAGTGTAACTAAATCTCTAGCAGTAACGCCACCTGTTGCTGAAGCACAAGATACAGTTGTGAATGAGAATACAACAGACAATGCTATCACGCTAGTAGGAACCGATGAAGATGGCGATGTATTAACTTATACGATTGTGACACAGCCTGCACATGGTACTTTGGGTGGATCAGGAGCTAATGTAACTTACACTCCAGCAGCAAATTACTTTGGTACAGATAGTTTTGACTTTATTGTTAATGATGGGACGAATGATTCTTCATCTGCTACAGTTTCAATAACTGTAAACCAGCTAAATGATATTAATACTTCTGTCTTGATAGGAGATGGTACAACATCGATCTCTAATACAACTAGAAATGTTGCAGTGGATGACCAGGGGAATATATTTGTAGCATATCACAGTACTACAGGTATTTATGTAGCTAAGAGTATAGATAATGGGCATACGTTTGACACGCCTATTCTCATAACAAATGTAAATAGTGAAGTAGAAATCTCAACCAATGGTACGCAAATATTTATAGCTTGGGTTGAAGTTGGTCAAGCAATGCTTAGCATAAGCTCTGATATAGGTGAAACCTATGGAAGTCCTATCAATGCAGGACTAATAAGTAGTCCTCAGGTACATATGGCAGCAGATGGGTCTAATATTTATTTATTGAGCCAAAATTCTAATTTTATTTTGTATAGTAATGATAATGGGTTAACTTTTACGCAAAATACTCTTGCAGGAGGAGTATACTCAGATGTACATGTTGATCCTGTAAGCCAAGATGTCTTTGCCCAAACAGATACCGCTACACTTTACTATCAAGAAAGTTTGGATTTTGGTGCAACATTCAGTAATAGAATCACACCAGGAGGGGCTATCATGTACTCTACAGCAGCTATATCTTCAGGGGATAACGGTAGATATTTGTTTGTTAGTGGAGTTGATACGGATGCTTTTAAAATTGATTTAGATACCCAAACTTCAACAGCGTTAGTTTTTGGTAATAACACTGCGGTACAAGGAAGAACATTATCTGCAGATGGATTGGGTAATGTTGTAGATGGTTATCAAAGTGGTACATCGAGTGCTATGGCAGTCAGTCAGGATTTGGGAGAAACGTTTGCAGCAGAAATTATAGTCAATGCTGATTCTCAAAACTTAAGTGTTGCTATTGATTCTGCACGAAAGAAAGTTGTTGCAGCTTATACTAAAGCAGGGCAAGTCTATGTCAATACATATGATGGACTATTGAAAGAAAATTAAAGTAATGAGGTTTTAGTGTAAATCTTAATATATTCCCGCGATTTCCGCGGGATGTATATATCAGTCTATAATATGAAGATTCTATCAAGCACACAGAACTCCTTCCCCCCCTATAATATTTAATAGTCACCTAAGGGTGACATGAAAATAATTCAGAAGCCATAAAAGCTATGTTAAATCGTGAAGTAGATTATAATGTCCTACAAGAACTTAAAAGTGCATCCTCATTGGTAGAAGCTCCAAATATAGATAACATTAGTAGTAATTGACCCCTATGCTGTGACTTACCGTTTTGACAATAATGCGAATGGAACTCCAAGTGCAATCAACTGACTGCTTCATAACACTTGGGTAAACCTATTAATGAATTCCATTAAAGGAGCGTAAAACCAAGTCCTAACCAGATTTACACTATAATAATCTAAACTAATCTTGGAGTACATTTGATGCATATTTTACTCATAAACTCAAATCCTGTTATTTCTCGTTTGCTGGTACTTTGTACACGTGATGATGCTTTTGTTTTAGAAGAAGTCTCTGCGCTGGAAGATGCCAAACGTGATAGCTACAATGTTGTGTTTGTCGATGAAGCTTCGTATGGAGATGCGGTTAAAGTTTTCTTAGAAAAGATGACTGAAACCCTCAAAGTGTTTATCTCTTTTGATGCGGTGCAAATGCCTGGTTTTGACCTGAGCATTAAAAAACCATTTTTACCTTCTGAAATTAGAGAACTCATAAAAAGAGCACAAGACCTCGAAGAAGAGATTGCTGCGGAAAAACCTTTTATTTTTCCTTTGGCACAAGAAGAAGAGAGCAAGTCTGAGCAAGAAGTGAGCTCAGAAGAAATACCTGAAGAAATAGTACTTGAAGAAAGCATAGACAAAGTCCTAGAAGAAAATGTAGAAAAAAGTTTGGTGGAAGAAGCCACACATTTACTTGAGATCAGTGAAGCAGAAGAACAAAAAGACGAGCAGCAAGAAGGACAAGAAGAAGTGCAAGGCAATGCAGAAGAAGAGAGTTTTATTGAAAAGATGTTAGCTGAACTAGAAGAGCAGCTAGCGTTAGAAGAAGACGATGAGCAAGAAGAAGTAGCAGAAGAAATTGTGGAAGAGATTGTGGAAGAGATTTTAGAAGACCAGCCTCTCACTGTACTCAATGCCGATGAGGTAGCAAAAATAAAAGCACTTTTAGAGATGGATGATAGCGTGGAAGAAGAGGAAGAACTCAGTGATGAAGCACTAGAAGCACGTAAAATTGAAGTGATTAAAGAACAGCTTATCGCAGACGGACTTGAAATTGTAGAAGAAAATGAAATGATTGAAGAGTTGTCCATACAGTTAGATGGCTCTTTGGAAAAAGATGACAAGTCTAAAAACAAAGAATCTAAAAAGAAAAAGTCGAAAAAGATTAAGTTCACAGAAGAGAACATGGAACACATCGAAGATGCAGTAGAGATGGCTATGGCTTCTATGACAAAAAAACAGATGAAAAAATTGCTTAAAGGCAAAGAAATCAGTATTTCTGTTAAGCTTGAAGGTAAAGAGTAATGCAAAACGAGGTAACACATGAAGGCGCTATTTTAGTACTTTCTGGACCCAGTGGAGCAGGAAAAAGTACCATTATTAATGCAGCCTCTGAAGAGATAGGGGAATACTATTTTTCCATTTCGACCACAACCCGAGCACCAAGAGTAGGGGAAGAAAATGGGGTAGATTACTTTTTTGTTGCTAAAGAGAGTTTTGAAGAAGACATTAAAGCTGGGAACTTTTTGGAGTATGCGCAAGTACATGGCAACTACTATGGAACCTCACTTAAGCCCGTGAGGGAAGCACTCAGTACAGGTAAACTGGTCATTTTTGACATTGATGTACAAGGACACAGGTTAGTACGTGCTAAAATGAATGACATTACCACATCTGCGTTTATCACACCACCGACACTTAAAGCGTTAGATGAAAGATTACGTGCACGCTGTACAGATAACAATGATGTCATTACCCAACGTATTCTCAATGCAAAAGAAGAGATAAAAGCGGTAGGTGAGTATGACTTTACCATTATTAATGATACGGTAGAAAAAGCGGCCAAAGCCTTTGTCATTGTGGCCAAAGCAGCGAGATTGAAACAAAGTAAAGAGGATGAAGTCAAATTTATTGACAAGTGGTTAGGCGAAAAGTCAGATTAACTTAATTTGAGTATAATGACTCAAATTACTATCTTATAGAAACAAAACAGAAGGATAAACTATGATGCCAGGTGGATTAGAATTAGCTGCTATTATTGCAGTAATTGTGTTACTTTTTGGAGCGAAAAAAATTCCAGAACTTGCAAAAGGTGTAGGAAAAGGGATTAAAGAGTTTAAGGGAGCATTGAAAGAGGACGAAGAACCTACTGAGCCTAAAGAACTTGCTAAAAAAGATGAAGAAAAAACAACTGAAAAAGTTGAAGAGAAAAAAAGCGAAAACGCTTAAAAAACTAAAAGTCCAGCGTTTTAGCTTGGACTTTTTACCTAACAGTTGCGTCATGCAGCTGTTCCTCCACTCCACTATATGGAAACTTTATGAAATTAAAATCACAAATCAATGACGTACTAAAAGACGCTTTTAAAAAAGCAGGAATTGAACAAGAACCACTCTCTGTAACGGAAGCAACAAAAGCAGAGTTTGGGGACTACCAGTTTAATGGTGCCATGGCACTTGCCAAAGCCTTAGGTAAAAACCCTCGTCAAATTGCAACAGACATTTTAGGACACTTAGACTTTTCTGGTGTTTTGACTAAAGCAGAGATAGCAGGCCCAGGGTTTATCAACCTTTGGCTAAACCCTCTTTGGGTGGCTTCTCAGTGTGAAGCAGCGCTAAGTTCTGAAAGACTTAACATTGCTACAAGAGAAAACCCTATTAAAGTGGTGGTAGACTACTCAGGTCCAAACATGGCAAAACAGATGCACGTAGGGCATTTACGTTCAACTATCATTGGTGACACCCTTGCAAACCTGCTTACTTTTTTAGGCGATGATGTAATTCGTCAAAATCACATTGGTGATTGGGGTACACAGTTTGGTATGTTGATTGCCTACTTAGAGATGAAAGATGAAGATGGTTCTGTGTCACTCAAAGACTTGGAGCAGTTTTACAAAGATGCCAAAGCAGAGTTTGACGCTTCTGAAACGTTTGCAGACAAAGCCAGAGAGTATGTGGTTAAGATACAATCGGGTGATGCGCACTGTCTTACTTTATGGCAAAAATTCATTGACATCTCTTTAGGACACTGTGAAGAAGTGTATGAAAAACTCAATGTCAACTTGACACGTGATGATGTCCGCTCAGAGAGTTTTTACAACGATGACTTGGCCAATGTTGTAAGTGATTTAGACAAAGCAGGGATACTAGAAGAGAGTAAAGGTGCAAAATGTGTCTTTTTTGAAGGGGAAGAAATCCCTGTGATTATTCAAAAAGGGGATGGCGGGTACTTGTATGCCACGACTGACCTTGCTGCTTTACGTTACAGAGCCCAAACACTGGAAGCAAAACGCATCTCTTATGTGGTAGATGCGAGACAGGCAGGTCACTTTAAACAAGTGTTTAAAGTAGCCAAAGATGCTGGTTTTGTACCTGATGACGTAAAGCTAGAACACATTGCTTTTGGTACGATGATGGACAAAGGTGGAAAACCTTTTAAAACCCGTGATGGGGGTACTGTTAAACTCATTGATTTACTTGATGAAGCAGTTATTAAAGCCAAAGAGACTATCAACAATAAAGAAGAGTATACAGACGAGCAGATCACTGACCTAGCTAAAATCATCGGTATTGGCGCAGTTAAATATGCAGACCTTTCTATTAACCGCGAGTCAAACTATATCTTTAACTGGGACAAGATGCTCTCTTTTGAAGGAAATACTTCACTCTATATGCAGTATGGGTATGCAAGAATTCAAAGTATTTTTAGAAAACACAATGCGGAGATTTCTGGTGACATCATTTTAGAAGATGACTTAGAACGTAGACTTGCTACGATGTTGTTACGTTTTGAAGATGTACTTAACCGTGCAGCCATTGATGCTAGTCCCAATCAAATCACCACGTATTTGTATGAACTAGCGAGTATATTTATGCGTTTCTACGAACACAATCCTATTTTAAAAGAGGGTGTGGATGAGAAAACAAAGATGTCTAGACTCAAATTAGCAGACCTCACAGCAAAAACCATCAAACAAGGTTTAGATATCCTTGGCATTCAAGTAGTCGATAAATTATAGTTGTAGGGTTGGCTTCAGCCGACCAATTAAGGGAGAGAAAATGAAAGCACTAATCATATTAGCAATATTACTCACACTGGCAATTATTTTCTTTCAATACAATAGAAACAAAGATGTGAAAAAACTCCTCATCTCTTTGGGTACATTTATTGCCATACTCTCTTTGGGATTTATGGGAGCGATAACAAGACAAGTCATGCCTATCTTCATTGCACATATCGTTTTGGTCATTATTGCTTGGGGTGGATTGTTTGTCTACTTTATACGAGATAAGTATTATATTTGGGTACTTTTTTCACCGATTATTACTATCGGTATTTTTTTAGTGCTTGAACTTTTAACAGGTTCAAGTCACGAAGTAGGGTAGATAAAGTATCACCCTACGTTGTTATTTTACGCAGGATCTACATCTTTATTTTTAATTTGATTTTCTACAAGTTCAGACAAGAACTGTTCTAGTGAATAACGCTGTCTGTACTCAGGTATCATAATATGAATAAGAATATCACCTAAATCAGCAACCGCCCATTCATCACTCACGTCTGAAGCCAAGAAGCTATCACCTTGCGCTCTAAGTTCTTTTTTAAGATGCTCTGCCAGTGCAATGGTATGTTTACCATTGAGAGAATTGGCAATAATCACACGTTTTGCAATATAATCTGCATCTTCTAGGTTAAATACTTCTATCTCTTCTGCTTTTTTGTCATCGAGTAATGTTACGATATTTTCTACACGTTCTTCTATTGTCATTTGTTTTGTCCTTCTAAGGTATCTTTTACAGATTGTTTAATTTTTTTGTCAACATGAGATAAAAGTAACTCTTTTCGTATTTCTGTAGATGAGCTTTGGTCGCGAAGTGTTAAAACCCTCCACTCACGCAGCCCTTCTACTTGTAAATCATAGCCTTCTCTTGTCACAATAAGCCATGTAATTTGTGCATTAAGTGCATCAAATTTGTGCCATTTTGACAAGGAAGAGAGGTTGTCAGAACCTATGATAAGATACTTGACATTGTATGTCATGTTAAAATGTTTTACAGTTTCTGAAGTAAAGGTGCTTTTTCCTTGCCGTATCTCATAATCTTCCACCTGAACTTTAGCAATGTCTGCAAAAAGCGTTTGGCACCAGACAAGACGTAAATCTGCTGATGCTAAAGAAGATGACTTAAACGGGTTTAGATAAGCGGGAACCACAAGTAGTCTGTCAATATCTAAGTTTTGAGCTGCACTCTGGACAATTTGTTGATGTCCTTTATGTGGCGGGTCAAAAGATCCCCCAAAGATTGCGACTGTAGGCTTAGACTGATTAACCAAATACTAACCTCATTTACTGTAAAATATACGCAATTTTAGCATAAAAAGTATAAGGGCAAACCATGGCTGTAAAAGTAGCAATTAACGGATTAGGTAGAATCGGTAGATGTGTGGCACGTATTATTGCTGACAGGGAAGATATAGAGCTTGTCGCAGTCAACGCCTCAGGCACAGAAGAGATGATTCAATACAATGTTAAGTATGACTCTGTACATGGTACACGCAATGACGTGACTGTGGCAGACGGCTACTTAAACATTGGGGACACTAAAGCCAAAATTTTTGCAGAACGTGATTTGTCGAAACTTGACTTTGCTTCTGTGGGTGTGGAAGTAGTCCTTGAATGTACAGGTGCTTTCCTAACGGCTGAGTCTGTGCAACCTTACTTGGACAACGGTGTGAAAAAAGTACTTTTCTCTGCACCGGCAAAAGATGACACAGCAACCTTTGTACTTGGTGCCAATGCAGATGAGTATGCAGGACAAACAGTTGTTTCAAATGCTTCATGTACAACCAACGGTTTAGCGCCTGTGGCAAAAGTGTTAGAAGATGCCTTTGGCATAGAAAAAGGTCTAATGACCACTATTCACTCTTACACTTCTTCACAGCCCATCTTAGATGGTAAACATAAAAAAGATCCAAGAAAAGGGCGTTCAGGCGCAACAAACTTGGTTCCAACAACCACTGGGGCAGCAAAAGCCATTTCTAAAGTTTTACCTTCGTTAAAAGGTAAAATTAATGGTCAAGCCATCAGAGTACCAACCGCAGATGTGTCTATGGTGGACTTGACTGTGACGGTGAACAAAGAAGTCACCGTAGAGTCTGTACAAGCTGCATTTAGAACAGCTTCAGAAGGTTCACATAAAGGCATACTTGGGATTGACGAAGAATATAGAGTCTCTATGGACTTTGTGGGTGAAGAGCTAAGTGCTGTGGTACCGTTTGATACGATTCAAGTCATTGGTGGCAAGATGATAAAAGTACTCTCATGGTATGACAATGAGTGGGGATACTCAACACGTTTGGTCGACATGGCTGTACATATTAGTAAATAATTTAGGGACAATAGATTGAAAACAATTAAAGATTTAGACATAGATGGAAAACGCGTCTTTATAAGATGTGACTTTAACGTACCAAAAGATGAGTTTGGAAACATTACGGATGACAGACGTATCCGTTCAGCCTTGCAAACCATTCGTTATTGTATTGACAGAGACTGTAAAATTATTTTAGCGTCTCACTATGAAAGACCAGAACCAGGTAAGTATGAAGAGAAATATTCACTGGTTCCTGTAGGGAAAAGACTCCATACTTTGTTGAAAATTAAAAGAGATATCTTTATGGCAGAAGATGTCATTGGTCCAGATGCACCCGAAAAAGCTGCAAAAATGGAGCCAGGAGATGTACTTTTACTTGAAAACCTCCGTTATGAAGCTGGTGAAACCGCAAACGATATGGCTTTTGCTGAAACATTAGCCTCTTATGCAGACATTTACATCAATGATGCTTTTGGTGCTTGCCATAGAAAACATGCTTCTATTGATGCCATTACAAAGTTTTTTGATGCAGACTCAAAAGCAGCAGGTTTTCTTATGGGCAAAGAGGTAAACTTTTTCTCTAAAGTACTTGAAAATCCTGTACGTCCTTTTGTGGCAGTGGTTGGAGGCTCAAAAGTTTCTGGAAAACTACAAGCCTTAACAAACCTTTTAACCAAAGTAGACAAAGTGATTATTGGTGGAGGTATGGCATTTACATTCCTTAAAGCACTAGGGCATGAAGTGGGTAACTCATTGGTAGAAGATGATTTACTAGATGAAGCAACAAGCATCATGAAAAGAGCCAAAGAACTGGGTGTAAAGTTTTATCTTCCTGTAGATGTGGTTGCCGCTGCAGAGTTTTCTGAAAACACGACAGTGAAGTTTGTACCCATTCAAGAGATTCCAAAAGGATGGATGGGCCTAGACATTGGACCAGCTTCTTCAAGACTTTTCCGTGAAGCTTTAAATGATGCACAAACGATTATTTGGAATGGACCTATGGGTGTCTATGAAATGGACAGATACTCCAAAGGAAGTTTGGCCATGTCAAACAACATTGCCCAAACACATGCCACAACAATTGTGGGTGGTGGAGACACTGCCGATGTGGTACAACGTGCAGGTGATGCAGATGAAATGACCTTTATCTCTACTGGTGGAGGGGCGAGTTTAAAACTGATTGAAGGTCTTGCTTTACCTGGACTAGAAGCGTTAAAGTAAGGATTACAGATGATTTATGCTGCAAACTTTAAAACCAATCACACACGTAAAAGTACGGCTGAGTACATTGCTTCGCTTAGTGACAAAATAGCCACAAAAAATGATGAGGATAAAGTCTATATTTTCCCTCCTGCAACAGCTCTAGATAGCTATGTAGGAGATTTCACCATTGGCACACAAAATGCATATCCTGCTCAAAATGGTGCATTTACCGGTGAAATTGGTTTAGATCAGCTCGAAGAGTTTGACATTCAAACCATTCTCATTGGTCACAGTGAAAGACGTGAACATATGGCTGAGTCTCAAGAAAAAGTAGCCCAAAAGTTTGCATTTTTCAAAGAGCAAAATTTTGAAATCATTTATTGTATTGGAGAACCTCTACATGTAAGAGAAGAAGGTTTTGATGCGGTCATGGATTACTTACTTGCACAGTTTGATGGTATAGACATCAGCTATGAAAAAGTCATTGTAGCTTATGAACCCATTTGGGCCATTGGTACGGGACGTTCTGCTACGGTTGAAGAGATTTCTTCTACACATTTAGCACTCAAAAAAGCTATTAACAATAAACCTCTACTTTATGGTGGTTCTGCAAAACCTGCAAATATCAAAGAGATAAGTGCTATTGATGGGGTAGATGGTGTTTTAGTTGGATCTGCTTCTCTTGACGCAGAAAGTTTTTCACAAATGATTTTGTCATAGGTTTATAACAAAACTTCTTTTGTAGAGAAAAGATATTTTCTTTTCTCTATTTTTCTTCTTTCCATATTTTTTGAATTTCCGTTCTATCTTACTTGTGGTGTTGTTTCTTTCGTCATTTTTTTTAGAAAAAAACGAAGCAAAAAAAGCGTCTCTGTTCTCGAATCGCGTTGCTTTCAAGGGCGTTCACAGAGACAGAGCACACTTTGTGTGATTTAATGACGAGGCTTTCGCCGGAAAATATCTTATAGATAATTAAGAGTATCTCGGGGAATTCATAATGCCCATAAAAGGGTTATATATAATAGAAGTGATTTAAACTCGGCAGCAATTTGTGCTTTTTTCTTTTTTTGCGCATTGCAAAAAAGAAAAAAGTAACAGAAGAAACAATATCACAGCTAAAATAATAGGAAAATTGTAAAAGGAAAAGAATAAAATTATTGTGAGGACTAAAATTTTGGTGCCGTCAGGAGACAGCACCCTACGCGAAGAGCGTAATGCACTAACTATTTAAATAAGTCCGCCAACGCAGTAGTATCTTTAGTCTTCTCTACTTCTCCACCTTCAGCAGAATCCGGAGATCTCTCCGTAACACCCTCAATCTCATTAAGTTCAATGGTATATCCCGTTAACATAGAAGCCAAACGAATATTAATACCAGACTTCCCAATCGCTTTTGCTTTTTGGTCACCCGTAATGTTAATAATCGCTTTTTTCTCATCCGCATCTACTTTAATACTCTGTGTAATCGCAGGGCTTAACGCACGTGTGATAAACACTTCAGGAATAGGAGAGTACTCAATACAGTCAATGTTTTCACCATTAAGCTCTTGACTTACAGCATTAATACGTACCCCTTTGACACCAACAGCAGCCCCAATAGGATCTACATTCATTTGTTCTGTTCTAAGGGCAATCTTCGCTCTCTCACCAGGAATTCTTGCAGCATTCATAATCTCTACCACTCCATCGGCAATCTCAGGTACTTCTGAAGCCATAAGTGACTCTAGAAATTTTGGTGACGTACGTGTAAGCTCAAGGAAAAGTCCATATTCTGGATCAACGGAAACATAACGTAGTAAAGCTCTGATGCTATCTCCACGTTTATACTTTTCACCTTTAATACGGTTTCTAAGTGTCATCACACCCTTAAGCTCACCAATCTCTACGTGGGTGTTGTCATCTGCATCTACACGGTTGACAGTTCCTAACATTACAGACCCTACTTGTTCTCTGTATTTTTCAAAAAGGTCTTGTTCTATACGTCTTTGTAAGTGGTATTCCAACTCTCTAAAGAGGTTAGCAGAAGCTGTACGACCATGGTCTTCAAGGATAAACTCTTCTTTAAGTTCATCTCCAACTTCAATAGAATCATCAAACTCTTTGGCCTCTGTAAGTGAGATAAAACCGTCAGATTCAACGGTTTCAATGTTAGGTTCTCTGCCCACCTCTGCAAAAAGTTGTTTGTCACCATCTGGGACAACAGTAATGACTTTATTTACCATATAGGTTTTGGTATCATCATCAAGAATCACTTCGAATTTACTTGTATAAGAAGTAAGTTTTTTAGCTGTCTTTGAAACAGCCTCAGTAAATGCCTCAAATGCATGTTCTTTAGAAATGTTTTTTTCGTGTGCAATCGCTTCAATGATATCTAATATTTTTTCCATAATTTTTTTCCTGTGTACAATTAATTTAACTATTTTTAAGTGCTTCAGCATGAGTATACCGCTACAAGAGGTAACATAACAGTGTCAATAACGTCTTGGGAGGGGGTCTTTTTGAAGTTGTGTATTATAGCTAACCAAACCTTTACTGAAAATAAAGTATAATCTAGCCAATTACGAAACAGATAAAAGGTAAAATAGATGAAATTGAAACTTGCTAGAACAACACTGAAGGCTAAGCCTAAAACGATTGAACTAAAAAAATTAGAAGAAGAACTGGCGAGTAAATCTATTTTCTATTTCGATAAAGACAATTCGCATAAAGAGTTAAAAGAGCTTATTGAACATTTTGAAGAAAAAGGTTTTTCTGTCTACATGCGTGAAGTCAAATATGGATTAGATGAAAATGAATACATCTATGAAGTACATATCATTGCCTAATTGGTGATAATAAAGAGATATATTGAGTACAAAAAAATTATTTATTGAAACATTAGGTTGTGCAATGAATGTTCGCGATAGCGAGCATATGATTGCAGAACTAAACTCCAAAGAACCCTACGAACTAACCGAAGAACTTTCCGAAGCTGACCTTATTATTATTAACACCTGTTCTGTAAGAGAAAAGCCCGTTGCTAAACTCTTCTCCGAAATTGGTGTCTTTAAAAAACACAAAAAACCAGGTGCCAAGATAGGTGTTGCCGGCTGTACAGCCTCTCACCTTGGTGCAGACATCATTAAACGTGCCCCTGCTGTAGACTTTGTCTTAGGTGCAAGAAATGTTTCTAAAATCACTGAAGTGGTGGACAAAAAACATGCTGTAGAAGTGAGTACAGACTTTGATGAAAGTACCTATGCCTTTGGTGAATACCGATCTAATCCATTTAAATCTATGGTCAACATTTCTATTGGTTGTGATAAGTCATGTACGTTCTGTATTGTGCCTGCCACACGTGGAGATGAAATCTCTATCCCTTCTGACCTTATTGTCAATGAAATTAAAAAAGCTGTCAAGACAGGTGCAAAAGAAGTGATGCTTCTAGGACAAAATGTTAACAACTATGGAAGACGTTTTTCTGCAAATGATGAAAAATGTGATTTTACAGCACTTTTACAAAAGATTTCAAAAATTGAAGGCTTAGAACGCATACGTTTTACCTCTCCTCACCCACTACACATGGATGATGAATTTTTACAAGAGTTTGCATCTAACCCTAAAATATGTAAACAAATCCATGTCCCACTACAAAGTGGTTCAACTTCACTGCTTAAAGAGATGAAACGCGGATACACAAAAGAAAACTTTATAAACCGTTGTGAAAAAATACGTACACTCTGTCCAGAAGCAACTATTTCTACAGACATTATTGTAGGTTTTCCTAATGAGAGTGATGCAGATTTTGAAGACACGATGGATGTCTTAGAAAAAGTACGTTTTGAACAACTCTTCTCGTTTAAGTATTCTCCACGTCCTCACACGGAAGCTGCAGAATTTGACAACCAAATTGACAATGCACTTTCAGGCGCAAGGTTGACACGTCTTCAAGCAAGACATACAGAAATTTTAGATGAAATCATGGATGCCCAAATGGGAGCTGTGCATAAAGTCTACTTTGATGAACTCAAACCAAATGGAAGGGTTTCTGGTCGTACAGATGATGGAAAACTTGTCTTTATTGAAGGTTCAGAAGAACTTCTTGGAAAAATTGTAGAGATTAAAGTGATTAAAACATCAAGAGGTGCACTTGAAGGTGTACTTGTTTAGGTCAGTCTTATGAAAAAATTTCTACGTAAAGTAGGAGCCGTGGTTATTCCCGTATTGATTTTTATACTCATGCGTATCATTTGGTACACCACACGAAAAAAGTTTCATTTTCTAAATAGTATTAGTGAAGAACAGCATGTCTGTGTTACTTGGCATGGGGAACTGTTCATGACGCCTCAAGCCTATAGGCAGATACATAAAAAGCATAAGGCTTCTGCAATAATTTCCTCTCATTTTGATGGTAGTTTGATTGCTGGTACTTTACATTTTCTAAAGATACGTTCATTAAGAGGGTCAAGTAAAAAAGGCGCGAAACAAGTACTTTTACAAGCCTTTAAAAGTATTAAAAGTGGGGAAGAAGTACTTATCACGCCAGATGGACCTAGAGGTCCTAGGCATAGTATGAGTGATGGTGCTGTAGGGATTGCATTAAAAAGTAAATTACCTATCTTGGTAGTGACGTATACAGCGGAGAATTACTGGCAGTTAAAATCTTGGGACCAATTCGTTATTCCCAAACCATTTTCTAATGTTGACTTCTATGTTCAGCGTATCTCACTTGAGGGGATGGACCTCACTGAAGCTAAAACGTATCTTCAAAATAAGATGCTTGAAAACACAATTCTATAAAGTCACCTGTAATGAATGAAACTATTCAAGACCAAGCAGAAGCATTTCTTGAATATCTTTTAGATGTAAGAGGTTATTCCGAACAAAGTATCATTACCTATGAAGTTGTTTTACGCCAAATGCTTGAAGTAAGCCATTTTTTTCAAGAAGATGGGGTGCATATTTTAGATATAACCCCTTATCGTTTTAATATTGTCAAAAATCATAAAAAAACCATTGTTAAGAAACTCTCCGCCATTCGTTCTTTTGTAAAATATTTAGAAGATATCTGTCACTTAGAAATTAAACTACTCGGAGATGAAAGTATCAAAGCACCCCAATCTCTGCCTAAACCTTTAGAAGAGAATATTATTGATGAAGTTTTAGCCCAAGCCAATTTGGAAGAAAAACTCCTTGTTTCTATGTTGTATGGTTTAGGTTTACGTATTTCTGAACTCTCACATCTTAAATTAGAAGATATAAAAACAGAATGGATACAAATACTCGGAAAAGGAAATAAAGTACGAGAATTACCTCTCCTAGAGTCATTGAATAGGCTTATTGAAAGTTATGTGAAAGAGAAGTCTCCTAAAAAGTACCTTTTTGAAAAAGGCAATGCCCCAATGAATGATGCCCAACTGCGATATAAACTAACGAAACTTTTTAAAGCATCAGGTATTAAAGCCACGCCCCATCAGTTGCGTCACTCCTTTGCCACACATTTGCTTAACAATGGTGCACGCATTTCGGATGTTTCGGAACTCCTAGGACATGAAACAATGGCGACCACACAAGTCTATACCAAGTTAGGCTCTGTTAAAAAAATGCAAGAGTACATGAAAGCACACCCCTTGGCTAAATAATTAGAAATTCAGGGTTTATTTCTTCTTGGAAGAGATATGGTCTAATCTTGCTAGGTATTTTGGCTAGCCTACAGACTTCTTTAAATTTCTTAGGCATCTCATCTCTAAGGTAGGGTGCAATATAAAGTAAATCTTCCTGTAGCTCCACCACCCATTCTCCACCAATGACAAGAGAATCTTCTTTTACTATTTCTTGGCGTTGTGCAGCAGAAAGAAGGTAGCCTAGTTTTTTAAGTGTCATATCTACTGCCTTGGCTTTGATATTTAAGTTGCTAATCTTGAGTATTATAAGTGATTTTTCTTGATACAGAGTGTCAAAAGCACTTTCGAGTATCTCTTTATCTTTGCGTAGGTAGGCAAAACTACGTTTTATTCCTTCTTTGTACTCAGAAAGTAGGGCATCCGAAAACAAATGTCGAAATTTGTTACGTTCATACTTTTCATCTTGGTTACTTTCATCTATAAAATAAGGGTAGTCATTACTTTTTAGGTACGCCAATAACTCTTCTTTAGAAAAGGAGAGCAAAGGACGCAGTAGTGTATAGTTGTTTCTTTTTGAAATTGCCTCAAGTCCAAGTAACTCACTCACACCAGCACCTTTGGTAAAACGCATAAGCATCCATTCAAGCTGGTCATTAAGTTGATGGGCAGTAAGGACATTGTCATAGCCCTCTATCGTAACCAATGAGTCAAAGAATTCATAACGAAAGTCTCTTGCTTTTTGTTCAAAGTGAGCGTTAAACTTTGGAGCAGCTATGCTATGACAAAAAAGTTTATATTTCCTTGCAAGACTTTTGGCATGGGAAAGCTCTTCTTTGCTTTGGCTTCTTAATCCATAATCAACAATAGCAATATCAAACTGAATGTTATTTTCTATAAGGAGAAAAAAGAGAGCAGACGAATCAACGCCTGCTGAAAAAGCCAAAAGGTTTTTTTTCTGTTGTAGGTGTGCTAAATTTAAATCTAACATTGCTCAATGAGTGTAGCAAGCAGTTGAGAACCCGCGAGTTCAGTCACCTTAGCACGATAGAGTTTTCCATACTCTACAGCTAAATCAGAAGTATCATTAACGAGGATTTCACCATCAATGTCTACCGCCCAAGAAAGAGGTCTAGCAGAAAGCAAGTATTCATGTTCATCACTCTCCCCATCAATGACTATGGTAATGGTTTGACCCACCATAGCCTCAAGTGAGATTTGTGTACACTCTTCTGCAATGGTACCTAAAATCTCAGCACGTTCATCAATCACCTCTTGCGGAATTTGGTCTAACTTATAGGCAGATGTTGTCTCTTCATTGGAGTAGTGAAAAGTATTAAATCTATCAAATTTAAAGTCTTTCATAAAAGTACAAAGTTTTTCGAACTTTTCATCATCTTCTCCAGGGTGTCCTGCAATGAGTGATGTACGTAAAAATGCATTGGGCTTAGACTTCATGTATTCAAGTAAAGCAATAGTCTTCTTCTCACCAAAACCACGTTTCATTGTTTTAAGTACAGAGTCTTCAATATGTTGTATTGGCATATCAAAGTAGGTTTGGAAAACTTTTGAGTCTGATATGGTATCAATCAGTTCAAAAGTAGTGGTTGAAGGGTAAAGGTACAAGATACGTGCAGACTTCACACCATCTACAGCCTCAACACCTTTAATAAGTTCAATCAAGCCATCAGACATTTTCATATCACGTCCATAGGAAGAAGAGTCTTGTGAAATAAATGAGAAGTCATAATACCCCTCTTTAACTAACATCTCCACTTCTTTTACAATAGAAGAGAGTGAACGTGAATGTAACTTCCCTTTGAAAGAAGGAATCGCACAAAAAGAACAAGACTGGTTACATCCTTCTGCAATTTTAATATAGGCATGGTAGTTAGATCCAGTAATCACACGACCCGATGTTTCAGTTGCTAGGTAAACCTCTGGTGAGAAGGTACTTTGTTTAGAAGCAATGAGTTCATCAATCTTTTCATAATCACCCACCCCTGTAAAGATATCAATCTCAGGCATGTCTGCTTGTAACTCTTCACGATAACGTTCAGTCAAACAACCTGACATTACTAAGATAGAGTTTTCTTTACGTGCATCATGTAAAGAGAGCACTGTATTGATACTCTCTTCTTTTGCTGCATCAATAAATCCACAGGTATTGACAATAATCACATCTGCAATGGTATTGTCATCGGTGATTTCATACTCTTTAAGACGGCCAAGCATCACTTCACTATCAACAAGGTTCTTAGTACAGCCAAGGCTCACTAAGTGTAATTTTTTACTATTTAACATTTTGAACTACTTTATAGATTCTAATTTTTCGTATTATAGCACAATGCCAACAAATAAAGCTCAAACGAAAGTGTAAAAAATACATATATAATGTAAGTAAAGAAAGAATTTCACTAAATTTGTCATATTCGCGAAAAAACCCTTGACAATAAAAGACTTCGGTGCTATAATACGCGTCCAACAACACATGGACATCTAGCAAGTAGCTAGGAAGAGTGTTATTGAGTGATCTTTGACAACCAAATATAAGTAA
>WTAE01000105.1 GCA_013139765.1 Sulfurovum sp. | reverse complement strand
ATGTTGGAAGAAGCATTGGAACAGTACTTTGATGCAGCACAAAAAAGACTTATGGAAAAAAATATAAACGATGAAAATGCCATGACCAACTTGGATTTTGATGAGTTTTGGGATGATATGGATTTGGATGAATGAAAATAAATCTTAAAAAAATTGTCAAAGAAGTGGCAGTCACCTTAGTCATTTTATTTGTTGTGGCCAATGTCTTGAGTTATCTACGTAAACCTACGTTAGATTCAAATATTTTTCCTGAGACGAAAACAGTATTACTTGATGGTGCTGTGTTTAATAGTGCAGAAGCCAAAGAGAAACCACTGCTTGTACACTTTTGGGCTTTGTGGTGTCCTACTTGTAAGTTAGAAGCTCCAAACATCCAAAGCCTTTCTAAAGAGTATGAAGTACTCAGCATTGTTGTTAGTTCTGGAGAAGATAATAAAGTAAAAGCCTACATGAAAACAGAGGGCTTAGACTTTAGGGTGATTAATGATAAGCATGGACATTGGGCCAAACAATTTAAAGTGGAAGCTTTTCCCACAACATTCATTTATGATGCCAATGGTACCTTGCAATTTACAGAAGTAGGATACACCACAACGGTTGGTTTAGTAACACGCATGAAAATACTTCAATAGTTTAGTAAGTTCGTTATATCCTTAAGACTATAATGCTATTATGTACGTTATATACTTTTGGACATAAGGCCTTCGATGGAACTCTCTTCTGCACTGACTTTAGAAATGTTAGGAAAACCATTTTTACTTGAAAAACGTATTGTACTTTTAGAAGCTATTGAAACACACGGCTCCATCTCTAAAGCAGCCAAAGCGGTACCCATGTCTTACAAAAGTGCTTGGGAAGCGGTGGATGTGATGAATACACTCTCACCTGAACCTATCGTCACCAGAGAGACAGGTGGAAAAGATGGTGGGGGAACTACCATTACGACGTATGGTGAAACTCTTTTGAAAAACTATGCCTTACTGAAAGAAGAACACAGCCGTTTTTTAGAAAGGCTCTCTGAGTTAACAGACATTCAAAGTGGTACGTTTAAAACCATTGGTAGATTGGCCATGCAACTCTCTGCACGTAATCAAATACAAGTTGAAGTGTTAGAGCTCACTTCTGGACAGTTAAATGCAAAAGTACTTTTGGGTTTAAAGAGTGGACAAACACTTTTGGCGCAGGTGACGCAAGAAGCAGTGGAAAATATGCACTTGACTTCTGGGCAAAGAATTACGGCTATTTTTAAGTCTAGTACGGTGAAACTCTCTTCCACAGAAGATGAAAATATAGAAAATTGTATCGTAGCAGTACTGCGTAAGTGTGAGAGAGATGGGAAACATTGTAAAGTACAAGTAGACATAGGAAGCCATGACCATTTGGTCTCAGTACTTTCTTGTGAAGACTTTGATGCTTTGGGCTTAGAAGAGGGTGAAGAGGTTTATGTATCTGTTCAGAGTAAAGACATAATGTTAGGAAAATAAGACGTGAGAGCCATACAAATAATTGCTGCACTTTTGACGCTATTGGTGACAGCAGAAGCAGAAAACCAGAACTGTAAACACAATATACGTTGTAATATGATGCACAACTATTATGAGTTACCACCTGAGGTAACAAACATAAAAGAGATGTTTTCTGAGGGTATGTATTATGGACGTGTACGTATGAATAGTTTTGGCTATCAATGGGGAGAAGAGTTGAGCCTTCCTAATGGGTTAGATATTCGTAAAGACCATAGAGTCGCAGCATTAGGTGGTTCTTTGATTTATAAAAGTGCCTATCTCAATGGTTTTTCTTTTATGGCAGGACTCTATGGTAGTCAAGCACAAGGTAATCTTGATGATACTGAGGGGTATCTTTATAAAGCGGGAAAAGGTACACTGAACCGTGAAGACTTACTGGAAGGAAAAAGCTCTATCTTAAGCTTGGCAGAGGGCTATTTAGAGTACAAATATGAAAAGACATCTCTAAGAGCTGGACGTCAGATATTTGAGAGTTTTTTGACAAAAAGTAATGATACAAAAATGATACCCAATACCTTTGAAGGGGTCACCTTACATACGAATGAAATCAAAAATATAGACCTCAATTTGGCTTATTTTCACAAACAAAAATTAAGAGACCATTCGAATTTTCACAGTGTTTTTGCTTATGGCTATGATGGACAAAACCTTGACTCTGTGTTTACTGAGAATGATGACTCTGCAATGCATAGAGGTATACTTAAAACAGAGTTAGATAGACAAGGTATCAAAGATCGACTTCTTGTTGTTGAGCTAAGACATACCGCTATTGATAACCTTATGCTTTTGGCAAATTACACGGCAGTACCTGACCTTATTGCTTCGGTGATGATGCAAGCAGACTATAGGTTTGAAGTGGGTGTATGGTCGGTCATACCTGGACTACGTTACATGCAACAGTTTGACCAAGGTGCTGGTGCCATAGGAGGTGCAAACCTTCAAACAGTCACGCAAGGTTATAACAATCCTGAGAGTTTAGACTCTGATATGTTTGCAGCAAGAGTTGATGTGGTACAAGATGCCTTCAAATTACGTTTTGCTATGACACAGATTGCAGACAAAGGTGACCTCGTTGCACCATGGAGAGGTTTTCCCACTGCCGGGTTTACCAGAGCCATGGCACAGTATAACTGGTATGCCAATACAAAGTCGTATATGGTACAGCTCGATTATGAGTTTGAGTTTGTGGAAAATTTAAAAATACTTTCTCGTTATGTCATTCAAGATTTTGATGACCATAAAGAGGGAGTACAGGCAGACTCAAATGTCTTTACCTTTGACATCGCCAAACGTTTTGAAGATGCACATATGATTTTTAAGACACGGTATGCCCATGTGACAGGTAAAGCAGGTGATATTGTATTTGAAGATGGTTTCAGAAAACTAAATCCTTCTTATGATGAGATACGTTTTGAAATCAATTATCTCTTTTAGGGCCTAAGATGCAAAAAATATTAGGTATATTCCTTGCGACGGTACTTTGGCTAAGTGCAGGGGAGATAAACATTGCAGTAGCCGCTAATGTCTCGTATGTGATTGAACCGCTAATTGAAGTCTTTAATGAGAATCATGCTGAGATAAAAGTAAATGTCATACTGGGAAGCTCTGGTAAACTTACTGCGCAAATTAATGCAGGAGCACCTTATCAACTTTTTCTCTCAGCCAATATGGACTACGTACAAAAACTTTATGAGGACAACTTAACACTAGAAAGACCTAGAATTTATGCCCAAGGCGCCTTAGCAGTACTCTCCACTAAAATACGAGACTTTAATAACTCTTTATCTGTACTCGAAGATGCAGACATACAGAAAATTGCCATTGCCAATCCTAAAACAGCACCTTATGGAAAAGCAGCAGTAGAGACACTTAAAAATGCAAAACTCTATCAAAAGTTAGAAAAAAAATTGGTGTATGGTGAGTCTGTATCCCAAACCGTGATTTATGCTACCACTGCAGCAGACATTGGCTTGGTAGCTAAGTCCGCACTTTTTTCTAAACAAATGTCAGGGTATAAAGAGCATCAACACTGGAAAGATGTCGATACAGAACTCTACACAGCCATAGACCAAGGCATGGTCATCTTAAAATCTGCCAAAGAGAATATTGAAGTGCAGACTTTTTATGACTTTCTCTTAAGTTCAAAAGCAAAAGAGGTTTTTAAAGCCTATGGATACAGTACATTATGATAGACCTTACACCTTTTATACTCTCTTTTAAACTGGCAGGGGTTACAACAGTTATTCTGTTTATATTGGCTCTTCCTCTTGCATGGTGGCTTTCTCAAACGCAGTCTAGGACTAAACCTGTTTTTGAAGCATTAACAGCACTTCCCATAGTTCTCCCTCCTTCTGTTTTGGGTTTTTACATTTTGGTTGTGCTCTCTCCAAATTCTGCTTTAGGTGGTTTTTTTGAAGACCTCTTTGGCTTAAAGTTAGTTTTTTCCTTTACTGGTTTGGTAGTTGCTTCTTGTTTTTACTCTCTGCCTTTTATGGTGCAACCGCTGCAAAGTGGTTTTGAAGCGCTCAATAGACATATGTTGGAAGCTTCGTATTTAGCTGGCAAGTCTAAACTTCAAACCCTTTGGCATGTGGCTTTGCCGAACATTAAACCTTCACTCATTACCGCACTCATCATCACTTTTGCACATACGGTTGGAGAGTTTGGTGTGGTACTCATGGT
>WTAE01000016.1 GCA_013139765.1 Sulfurovum sp. | reverse complement strand
ATTACAAATCAACGGCTATTTTGAAGATATTGGAAGCTTTAGGTGGCCTGTGGAAACTGAGTAAGGTGTTTTATCTTATCCCTGAAGTGTTGCGAGACTGGTGTTATGATAAAGTGGCAAAATACCGGTACAAGATTTTTAAAAGAGAAGAACAGTGTCGTTTGCCAAGCAAAGAAGAAGCACCATACTTTTTAGACTAACATCTTATAATGGTGTGAGATGTATAGCTTATTTTGAAAGAGAAGGAAGAAAATGAAGATGAGTGTTAAAAGAGTATCTTTGGGTGTATTGATGTTAGGGCTAATGTGGAACTTTTCTCATGCAGAAAGTTTTTGGGACAAAACAAAAGATGCAGTCACAAATACGGTCGATAAAGTATCTGAAACAGCCACTGATTTGGTAGAAGAGGAAACATCATCTGTAAGCCAACAACGACATGAGATTGATGTGAGTGCAGAAAAAGCACTTTCTCGCCTCTTTGAACTCTCATCTGAGGCAAAAATCTTATATGACAAGGCTGTGGGTTACGCAGTGTTTGACTCACGGGAGTTTGCCTTCATGATAAAAACAGGTTTTGGTTCAGGTGTTGCGGTTAACAGAACAAGTAGAACACGTACCTATATGAAAATGGCAAGTGCCGGCGTGAATGTTGGTGGAGGGGTGAAGTATGTACAAGTGATCTTCATTTTCCCTACAGAACAGACGTTAGAGCACTTTGTTACAAATGGTTGGAATGCTGAGGGGGATGCTTCTGCTGTGGGTGGAGATGACAGTGCACAGCTAGGTATGACTTTGGCAGATGGCACCAAGGTGTATGAATTGGTTGAGACGGGGATTATGCTAAAAATGAGTATTTCAGGTACGAAGTACTGGACAGATTCAGACTTAAATTAAGGGTTAGGTATGCAACAAAGCATGAGACAGGTATTGGTTTTTTTACTCTTACTGGCTACTACTATAGTGAGTGCGCAAGAGATGGAAAATAACAATACCTCCAGTGCTTTTTTCTCTAAAGAGGGTGACTTTGATGTGAGTGGATACCTCTCTGAAGCCTATGGCTTTCTACCCGTCCCCATACTTATTACGGAACCTGCTATTGGCTATGGTGGGGGAGTGGCTTTGGTGTTTTTACATGATAAGTTTGTGGGAAGAAAAGGGGCCAGTGGAAGAAATATCCCGTCAAGTATGTCTGGTATTATTTTGGCCGCAACTGAAAATGAAACAAAAATAGCAGGTGCATTTCATTTGGGTTATTACATGGAAGACACCTTACGGACTCAAACTTTTGTAATGGCTACCAATGTTAATATCAATTTTTATACGCCTACAAACAGAGCAATCTTTATGAACTTGGAAACCCCGATTGCCTATCAGTCTGTGAAAAAAAGAGTTTTTGAGAGTGATGTTTTTCTTGGACTCTCGTACCTCTATGCCAGTACAGAACTCTCACTCAATAAAATAGCAGACCAAGACATCACTTTACCAACAATCGAGAGCACCAATGCAGCGCTTGGGCTCATTGTTGATTATGATACCCGAGACAATGTACTCTCTCCAAATAAAGGAATGCTTTTTAATGCCCGTGTCAATCTTTTTGATGAAAAAGTAGGCTCTGACAATGACTTCCAAAAGTATTTTTTACAAGAGTTGCTTTATGTGCCGCTCTCTTCAAATATCAACCTTGACCATCGTTTCATTTTTGATAAAATTGTAGGAGAAGACGCCCCTTTCTACATGTACCCTGCGGTTAATATGCGTGGGGTGCCTGCCCTGCGTTACCAAGGTGAAAATGTGGCACTGTATGAGGCACAGTTAAGTTATGCGTTTACAGAACGATGGACAGGCGTGCTCTTTGGTGGTGTTGCCAGAGCGTATGGCGAAAGCAGTGCTCTGGGTTTTGCAGAAGATCTCTCTTTTTCAGATGCGTCTACGGTGGTATCTAAGGGACTAGGCTTTAGGTATTTGATTGCTGAAAAGTTTGGTTTACGTGTGGGAGTAGACATTGCAAAATCTAATGATGACAGTGCTTTTTACATCCAGTTTGGGACGGCTTGGATGGGTTTATAGCAGAGATTGGAGACAAGTTGTGTTATGATACGCGCAAAAAACAAGGAAAATAAAATGATGAAGAAAATACTTTTGGCCACACTGGCATCTAGCCTATTTGCAGTTGCAGGTGGTGATATGGATGAGACAATCATAGAGGTACCAGAGGTACAAAATAGCCCATGGGAACAAGAGCTGATCATTTACGGCTGGCTCCCTACGCTTGGGGGTACACTCAACTATACGATTCCTGGAGACCCTAATGATCCCACGGACCCTGACACAGAGGGAGAGTCTGCAATCTTGGACAAGATTGATGCTGTGTTTATGGGAAGTTATGAAATCAGAAAAGACAAATGGTCTTTTTTAATTGATGGTATTTACTACAAGATGTCTGATGAACAGGCTGTAACAGTCGATTTACCATTGAATAGAACATTAACTGCAGGTTCCGAACAAGCGTTCACATCTTGGATTGTGAGTGGGTATGCTGGGTATAACCTCATAGATAATGATCAAGGACGGTTAGACATGATAGCGGGTGTTCGTTATTTCTCTTTAGAACTTGATGTGGACCTATTTTTGAACAATAGACAAAAATCTTT
>WTAE01000258.1 GCA_013139765.1 Sulfurovum sp. | reverse complement strand
AGCAATAGTTTTCCCGCTAGGGTAAACTATTGGCTCTTGCGTTTTGTTATCCTACTTTTTTATCTACAAGACGTCCTGTGATAAATTTGTGAAGTACACTTGACATAAGTGTTTGATAGGGAAGACCTTCTTCAACTGCATATGTTTTAATCGCTTCTAAATCCTTAGAGGTCATTCGTAAATTTACTCGCTTATCTTTTTTTAGAGTATTGTTTGCAATTGTTTGATGAAAAGCAATTTCTTCTTCTAAATTATCAACAGGCTTCCAGTCTCCTAATTCAAGAGAATCTAAAAGTTCACTTTCTTCTTCGTTTAGCTTAAAATCTTTCATTTCTCATCCTTTAAGTATTGTTTAGTTAGTTTACGACTTGGAATAATAGTTTTTAAAAATATTTCTTTGTTATTTTTAACAAATGGTACTGCTATTACATACTCTTCAATTTTAACTATTAATATTTTTTGATGAGCAAATTTTTCTTTATTTGGATGTGCTACAATGTCAAGTAAATCACCATTTTCAATATGTGAAACAATTTGCTCAAAACTAACATCCCGTTCTTTTTTTAATAAAAGATTCTTTTCTGCATTCCAATTATATGTAATCATATTTAAATTATAGCACCATGTGTGCCTTTTGTCAATTAATATGCATGGGAGGATAACGGTCGAATATAGCCGATAAGTCGCCGCTAGGCTACTTATTGGCTACTATGTTTTGTTATATTTCTTTTTCAAAGTATGCAACAATTTCATCTGATTGTATATTTTGATGATTATCTGTTCTCTCTTTTAGGGTAAAAGGCTTAACATCAAATCCATTTTCTTTTAGTATTTTTGTAAAAAGTGTTAGTTCTGTTCTTCTTTCATTATCTGGTCTTGCTGCTAATACTACAAACTTTTTGTCAATGCACTTTTTCAATAAAGAATCAAGATTGATATTTGATTCTTCTATGCTTTGAGACATAACATAACCTTGTTTTTTCCAAAATAAATAGGCTTTTTCTTTTATGCCTAATTTAGGTTTTAAATGTTTATTAATAGTTGTGCTTTTACCACTATCTTGACTTCCAACTACAATTGCTACTTTTTTTAACATTTTCCATTCCTTGATATAACGTTCGTCGTGAGGAATCTGGAACCCGCCTTAGGGTTACAGATTTCTCTCCTCGTTTTTGTTAAGTATTTTAATCTGTTTTTTTAACAAATTTTACTTGATAAATATTTTTCTGATTTTACTGTTCTTTTGATAAAAATAGTACATGGCACTTATTGGAATGGCACTAACAAATAAACAAATTCCTAGCACAATATAAGCAGAAATTTCTGTTGGTACAGAGTTGGTATAAAATCCCTTGAACATTTCATATACATTTAGAATGTAAAAGATGGGAAGCAATGCAATAAGTACTTTTCGTGCTTGTTCTTTTCTTTTTGCCATAGCAAGTGAAAGGAACATTCCAATAATTCCAAAAACTAAGACTAGTAACCACATTGTTAGATTTAACCAAGGAGGAATAACACCAACTTGAATATAAAAATATTTTTCTATATCTTCTGTATTTACAATACTCCAACTTAGCATTTTTAATGATGTGGAATACATCATTAAAAATAGCCATAATAAAAAAATATGTAGATAGTTTATTTTACCTTCTATTTTTCCAAGTACTTCACTTGTCTTGTGAATTGTAAATAATAATATTCCTGTCCATATCGCTATTGAAAACAATTCATCTCCTTTAGGTACTTAACGTCTGTCGTGAGCAATAATTTTCCCGTTAGGGTAAATTATTGGTCTCCTCGTTTTTGTTATGTTTTTTGTTTCTTGCCCCCCTAAAAATCGATATCCTATCACAGGAGCGTTACTTCCATAAATATCTTAGTTAATTCTTATTTACAATGCAAAAGCATTTTCCATCTTGTTGGATAAATAAAACTTTATCCATTTTATCTGATGAGTATATTATCATCTCTTGCAATATTTTTGATTCTTTCGGCCATAAAAATTTATGTCTTTTTTGATATGTAATTTTAGCTGTAGTTACTGACCGGTCAATGATGTAAGTAAGTTTTTCAGATAAATATTTTTCCTTTTTCATGGAGTTAAAATCAATTATTTTATTGAGATTTTCATTATCTGAGTTAAAAATAAAAAGAAAACCGTCTCTCGTTTTCAACGAATGGATATCACGAATTTCCTTTGCAGATTTTGGATAGACATTTACTTCAAATTTTTTTTGACTATTAATCAGCAAAATAAATGCTCCATAAGCAACAATACTGATAAATATTGTAAGAACTTTATAATTGAAAAATCTACTATGCTTTAATATATTTTCAAAAGGAATGCTGATTTTTCTATCATCCTGTTGGTTCATTTAGTTTTTATCTCCACTCTTTTTGCAAGATAATCAATACAACAAATACAGTAACTAATGTAAGAAGTTCTACAATAGAACTTGTAACTAATAGTTTTGGAGTTGACCAACCTTCTGCCTGAGTAGTTAAAATGCGAACGATTGTTTGAGCAAAATATACAATAAATGCAGCTAAAAAACTTGTTTTATATGTGAGGGTATAATTAAAAGTCTTTAAATATACTAAGCCTAGTATAGTTGTAAATAGAATTATTATAAAGAATCCATCTATATACAGAATATCTGACTGCAAAAACTGGGCAAAGACATTATAGGAGATAAAGATTACAAGACCTAGTAATATTGGTGAAATTCGAGCCATTATTTTCCTTTGTTTTGAGTTAGCAATTAAATAGCCTTTACATAACGTTTGAGTTCACCAATAAATGCCGTGAGGTATTTATTGGTGTGCGACGATTTGTTATCTCGTTTTGATTCATTGTTTTAATTTTACGATTTTTTCGGATACTTTCTTTCCGTCCGAGTCAATTTTCATAAAGAAAGAACTATTTGAAATAGCACCTGGATAGAAGCCAGTAAGCATAAATTTATTTGCATTGATTTGATTTACAGTTTGTATCATGAAAGGCTCTGGTAAAGAGACAGGAATATTTAAATCGATCTCGCCGGAATAGTTGATTTTGATAATCCATGCCTTATCATTCTCAGGATAGGTTCCATTACTTAACCCGGTAACAATATATCCATCTTGATGATTGTCAGCGATAGAATAAGCCCTATCTGCCGTTTTTGATGTGTCTAAGAAAGTTTCCCACACTTTGTTTCCTAATGCATCTATTTTAAATATCCATGCTTTATATAGAGTTTCTCCAATAATGATAAATCCATCATCTTGTGTTTTCTCAATATTACGTCCTTTTGCAAATCTGCCATCTAGAGAATAGTGTTTTGTCCATAGTCGTTCTCCTTGCTGATCAACTTTTGCAACCATAACATGATAATTTCCGCTATCTTTATCAGAATTTTCCCAAACAAAATCATGACCTACAACCACATACTCACCACTGTGGGTTTGCACCACAGCTTCTGAATATGATTTACCTCTTCCTACTATGGTTTTCCATAGAGTTTTTCCAGTCTCATCAATTAGCATCGCTACCGCTTGATGAGTAGAATCCTTAGTGAGGTCCTGCTCATATCCGACAGCGACATATTTATTTTTATCTACTTTATACATCTTCGTTATATGAAACAGCTCGACATTATTTAGAGTGTTTATATTTTTGGATACTCCGTCACCGCTAATATGTTTAACAATACAATGAGTTTCTGTTTTATTAGCATTTTTACTTGCCATATGATTTAATGGTGCATCTCTCTCATAAAGTAAATAGTTGTCTTGATCAATAGCTTGTATATTTATAGGTGTTACTCTTTTTTCAGACAAGTTCTTAGACAGCAACATCATTTCATCTTCTATAGACATATTGTTTTCATGATTTTCAGAAGAAATTTTTGAGATCAATTGTTTGAGTTCTTGTGCCATGTCAGATTCGTTGGCATAACAACTAATGAATGATATTTGCAGAGCGATTAAAAGTAAAACTATTTTATGAAACATTTCTTTTCCTTTTTGATGTATTTCTATCTAATAGGGACGAGCAGTTGAGATAACGTTCGTCGTGAGCGATCATTTTCCGCTCGCGGTAAATGATTACGTCTCCTCGTTTTTGTTATATCGTATTCTCTATTACTACTGTATGGTAGCTACAAATATTTTCCCATTTTTGTTTTTGATTTCCTTGGTATATTTCATACACTCTAAACTCAATTTTATTTTTATCTATTTTAATATGACTAATATAGTGTCCTTTACCTGCTTCTAGAATTACATTACTTGGAAGATTTATGTGAACTTCTTTTAAAAATTCTCCATATTTGGAAAATTTCCATAAAATAATTTTAGATGAATCGTTGATAGATGTTCTAAATATATATTTATTATCATGAAATGAATAAGTAGTTCCTACAAAATGTTTACTAAATTCAATAGATTCTGCTTTGACAGTTTGTGTTATATCATCCATCTCAAATAGGAAACTATCACTATTAGTTTTTATACTATTATCGCCATATTGAAGCTTCCAGATTAAGTGTTCATCATATCCCCTTTTATCAGTTATACATACGGATTCTTCACTACTAAACATAATTGTACTGTTAACTTCAAATGTGTCTTTTTCCCATACCCAGTGCTTAGTATAAATCGAGTTTTGAGGATAAATAAGTTTTAGTTCATCTGAAATTCTTATACAATCTTTTAATCTACTTACGGTATTTTTATAAATATCATCTTTTAGAATAATATTATTGTTCTCATGGTCTCCTATATAATTAGCAGAAGCATTTTTGCTTATGTGATTACTTGTAAAATAGAGTTTATTTGCTTCCATATTTTTAGTAAAAATTTTTTCTGAACCACATTGTAATATTGTTTTTGCTTCTTGTTTTTTATATATATTAAATGAGAAAACTAAACTCCATACAACTAAAATAGCTAACAGAACTCCTGCGATTATCTTTGTGCCTTTTTTTCTTTTAGGAGTTTCATGTTTTATCTTGAAGTAAAAGTAGATGCTCCATGCAGAAATATACCAAATCAATGGAATAGCCGGTGCAAATCCACCTAAGACTATAGAACCATGCATTTGCAATGCATCTCCTTGTTGCATAACAACTACATAAACCATTGTTTTTAAAATAAATGGTATAAATAGTGTAACTAACACCCATTTTATTTTTGTTTTACCAGATACTAACTTTGAAAAAAGTATTAAAAAAACTGGAAATAAAGCGATAATATATTTAAGAAAAATTCCTATTAAAAGTCCTACTCTCATTTAAATCCTTTTGATATAACGTTTGTCGTGAGCAATAATTTTCCCGCTAGGGTAAATTATTGGTCTCCTCGTATTTGTTATACTTTGTATTATTCAATAGTTTCAGGAACTTTTTTTTGTTCTGCTAAGAGAGAGATTCCCCTGAAAATTAAAGCAAACACACCTGCAAAAACTAAACTTGTAATAATTGATTTTGGTAAGACCCATTGCATTACGAAATAATTGGCATAAAATTTATATAAAAACCCTATACCGACCACACTTAAGTAAGCTATTTTCATTTTTGCATTTTGTACATTAAATAAACTTGTGATTATAAATATTGCAATAAATGCAACGGCAGTAAATATAAAAAATCCAGCAATTTTATCTGGTTTTGTAACAATGAGTGGCATCATTACAACTAAAGCCATTATTATTGACGAGACAACTCTTAACTTCATATTCATTTCTTTTCCTTTTTTTAGTATAACGTTCGTCGTGAGCGAATAGTTTCCGCTCGCGGTAAACTATTCGTTCCACGTTTTTGTTATGTTTTTAACTCAGTTCGCTACTTTATTTAAAACAAAAAGTAGTAAACCTACAACACTTAATACTAATCCGAAATAAGTGCCAAAGATTAAGGCTTTATTGCCAAACCTAGTTAGGTGTAAATTCCATAAACTAAACCTTTCTCCAAAACTTATTTTTTCATTCTTTTTAACTTTTTCTTGAAGGGGCTTCATACTTTCTTCTAGGCTAATGCCTCCATTTTCAATACGTTTTTTTTCGACATAGTCTAATTCTTTTTTATTTATCCAACTTAAATAAGATAGTACTATACCAACAATAAATAAAACTATTCCTGCTATTCCCACAAACTTCCTTTAGAACATAACGTTTATCGTGAGCGATCTGTGAACCGCCTGCGGGGCACAGATTGCGACTCCTCGTACTTGTTAGACAGTTTATACAGCTAATGATTAATAAAACATAAGTAAATTTGTAACTTTTCTATGTAAGCCATATTTTTCATGATTTATTGTTATCTTCTTAGCTGATCTTAAATCATTTAACACAGAAGATATTGCAATAACTTGTAGTGGTTTAAAAAATGAATTTATATAATATAAATAATACACTTCATCTATTACAATGCTAATACTTCCTTTTTCATGATTTACACTTATGCTTGTTATTTGATCTGCATTTACTTTTGTAAACTCTACTTTTTTATTGGAAACTTGTGTATTTGTATCACCAAAAATACAGGTGAATGAAAGTAACAGTATTATCAAAACTCTTTTAACGTGCATATGTTTTTTCCTTTTATTGTCTAACGTTCATCGTGAGGAATATGAACCCCGCCCTTGGGGTTTATATTTCTTTCCTCGTTTTTGTTATGCTTTTAAATACGCCAGTAAGGCATATTACAGCTTATATTTTTTGATAATTCAAAAAAAGAATTTTCTTGAAAACTCCAATAATAATATTTTCCATTTTTCTCAACAAGAGCATGCGGATGCTCACAGACCATAGCACACCCAAATGGACAAAACTGTAAAGCACTTGCGAGACATAAACTTACAAATTCTGGTGCTTTGTCAAACTTAGCAAGAGACTTATTTTTAATGTATATTTTAGTTTCATATAACCCACTAGTCGTAGCGAATATGAAGGTTAAAGATGTGGATAAAAATATTTTAATAAAAATATTTTTATTAATTTTTTCAAAAAACATGAATGAAGCTATAAAAACTATTATTGAAATAAAAAATGATATAAATATATATTCAAAAAAGTTAAATATAACTGAAAATGGAAAAACTAATAACTGAATTACGTATAGCCCATAAAATAGTATAAAAGGACTTAATAACAATAAGCTTATTGTAACTGCAATGGTTAATAAAGTTTTTTTTTGCAAACTGTTTCCTTTTTTAGTTACTATGGTTGTACTGGACAATGTAGTATAACTATTTATTCAACGAACACTATACACCTTTTACTGTTAAATACTCAAATAAAAGGACATAAAAAATGTTCTTTTATTTCATAAAATATGTCAATATGCCATATTTTTGCTACTTCTACATAA
>WTAE01000024.1 GCA_013139765.1 Sulfurovum sp. | reverse complement strand
ATATTATGTTAAAGAGTGATATGTGTCTTGCTCCTGCGAAAGCAGCCAATGCCGGAGGTGTTGCCACAAGCGCTTTTGAAATGAGTCAAAATGCTTCAATGGATAAATGGACATTTGCAGAAGTAGATGCCAAATTGGAAGCAGTCATGATTAATATTTGTGAAAATGTCGCAGCAACTGCTAAAGAGTATGGGGTTGAAGGTAATTACGTAGATGGTGCTAACATTGCAGGCTTTAAAAGAGTGGCAGATGCTATGATGTCTGAGACAGTATAGATATTATTAGAATAGGTATATCTGTAACAACAAAAGATGGGCAAAAGAGATGACGGATGATAATCCTAACTTTTTTCATGATCTCGCAGAGGAACAACATCCAGACTATTTATGGATTGGGTGTGCAGACAGCCCTGTACCTGCAAATGAGATCATGTGTTTGCCACCAGGCGATGTTTTTGTACACCGTAACATTGCCAACGTCATTGGCTATACTGATTTAAATGCATTATCTGTACTGCATTATGCAATAGATGTTTTGAAAGTAAAACATATAATTGTTTGTGGACACTATGGGTGTGGTGGAGTGAAAGCTGCCATGGATCATACAGAGAATACTCTGATAAACAACTGGGTACGTCATGTTAGAGATGTGAAGCGATTTCATGAAACTGAATTAGAAGCTTTAGAGAGTGAACAAGAAAAGTTCGATAGATTATGCGAACTTAATGTCCTTGAACAGGTTGCAAATGTACGTAGCACAGTTATCATAAAAGAGACACTAAAAAAAGGACAAGAACTTAAAATACATGGGCTAATTTATAACCTTGATGATGGACTATTGACAGCATTGGATGTAGAGTAAACAACTCTCTATTTTTGGGATAGACAAGAATTTTTATTTTATGATACTATTTAAATATAGATGTAGAATATGAATATGGTTCTTATTGCGATGGGTTTTGACTCTAGAGATAAAAAATAAAATAATTAAAGGGAAAGAAAATGAAAATAAAACCAAGTAAGGCAGTGATCGAAGCACTTCAGAAAAGTAGTCCTGAAGGCTTAAGTAGAAGAGATGCCCTTAAAATGATAGGTATCGGTGGAGCGGCCAGCGTTATGGGTATACCTCCTTCTTTGCAGGCAGATGAGGAAAGTAGTAAAAGTGATAAAAAAGCAAAAGTTTTAGTTGTAGGTGCAGGTTCAGGCGGTATCATGGCTTTGGCCAGACTTCGTTCTGCACTGCCAAATGCTGATATTACGATTATATCACCAAATGAGATACACCTTTATCAGCCAGGTCAGGTTTTTATGGCTGCTGGACTCTACACCATTGATGATGTTGTCAAAGACAATAAAGATTTCATCGCTGACGATGTGAACTGGATCAAGGATGAAGTAGCTACTTTTGATCCGGATAACAACAAAGTGATCACACGTACAGGAGAAGAAGTAAGCTATGATTTTATGGTTGTTGCTACGGGTATCATAAATCACTATGATTGGATAGAAGGTCTAAGTGAAGATGACATCGGTAAAAATGGTATCTCAAGTGTTTATTTGAATAATATGGCTAAAGGTACAGCTAAAGGTGGTGAAGTCACGTGGGAATGGTTTGAAGCGCTTAAAAAAGCTTCTTCTTCTGGGGAAAAACCAACAGTGATCTATACGCAGCCTAATACTGCCATTAAGTGTGGAGGAGCACCTCAAAAGATACTTTTTTTGAGTGCTGACCACTTAAAGAAAGATGGATTAGGCGCAAACTATGTGTTAGCAACCAATGCTGGAAAACTTTTTAGTATTCCTGAGATCGAAGACTCATTGGCAAAAGCACAAAAAAGATATGACACCATTACTAATAAATTTAATCATAATCTCACTTCCATAGATGTTAAAAACAAAGTAGCAACGTTTGAAGAGACATACGAAGAAAAAGGTGCCTATGATGAAGATCTTGAAGAGTATGATGTGATCGAGAAAAAAAGAATGGTTGATATGAAGTATGACTTCATACATATCGTTCCTCCTATGGGGCCACCAAAGGCTGTTATTGATTCCAAACTGGGTTGGCAAAAAGGAAGTGCAAAAGGATGGCTGGAAGTAGACCAGGAAACCCTGCAACACAGACGTTATCAAAATATATTTGGCATCGGTGATGTGTGTGGTATTCCTCTTGGTAAGACAGGTGGATCTGCAAGACATCACGGTCCCGTTGTTGTAGGTAACCTTGTTGCTGCCATGGAAGGTAAAAAACTAAAAGAAAAGTTTGATGGTTATACAGTATGTCCATTAAAAACAGAGTATGGTGAGATCATCATGGCAGAGTTCAACTATGAAGGTCTTGCACCAACTATACCATTCTTAGATCCTGCAGAACCACGAGTGTTCTGGTGGATATTTGATCTGTATATGTTAAAACCTATGTATTGGCATCTTATGATGAGAGGGTGGTTCTAGGCTTATTCTCATGCCTTCTGGGGTAACTAAGAGGTATATTGATGGCAACTTACAAAAGTTTAAGAAGAAACTTACCCTGTTCTAGATTTACAACAGATCTTCTACAGGAAGAATACGAGAAAAGAATACAAACATTTTATCTATAAAGCCAGCATCACCATCAGAATCAAAGACCACTTCTTTTCCTTCGATCACTGCATACCATCTTACTTCACAGTTGTCATTGCCATCACAAACTAGCTTCAGTTCATACGCATGTTCAGGTTCTGTCAAGATATCAAATACCTTTTTCTCATGCTTTGAGAGTTCAACACTCTCTATGACTGCTACCATTTCTGTATTTAAATTACGAGATCTGGGGTCAAGGTTTCGGGAGCCTATCACAAAGTATCTCCCGTCAATGATCATCGTCTTGGCATGCAGTGTCGAACGAGGTGTCTTTTTGTGTAGATTGTATGCTTGGTTTTTTAATGCTTCACTAAAGGCACTTGGGTATATCTCATAAAGTTTCACTCCCATCTTTAACAATGCTTCTTGTTTAAGTGAATAATAGGCATAGACCCACTCACCATCTGTGGATTCTAAAGAGTTGGTTAAAACTGAGATCTCAACACCCTGTGCTCGTAACGTCTTAAAGTGAGCCATCATCTCATCATCAGGGATAAAATAAGGGTTCACGATCACAAAACTCTTTTTAGGCATATACTTTTTATCGATCTTCCCTTTTATATGGTAGGTTCTGTCATCTGGTGCTGTACCTATTTTATTTGGACCATCATAGTAAAGTTCTGCCTTGGCAAAATAGAGTGCTAACTTCTTTTTTCTAAAGGCATCTACAAATGGCCTGTTTAAAACTACTTTCTTGAAATGTTTAAACTCTGGACTTGCCAGTGTTTCTGCGTATTTCTTTTTCCCTTTTTTTAACTCTTCTACGCTTGCCTTTGCAATATGCATAAAATCCACACTGAATTTACTTGCAAAGTAGAGGTTAAAGGCATAGGTGAGTTTATTGACCAGGGGACCGGCTACCAAAATGTCATTATCTACAAAGTAGTCATCTTTGTTTAATCCAAAGTAGATATCTCCGATGTTTCGTCCTCCAAAGACTGCCATTGAGTTATCTACGATAAAGGACTTGTTATGCATTCTTCTCCCTAAGGTATCGGAGTTGAGTCCTATCTCTACATTGTGCAGGGCACCTCTGGCATTTGTTGGGTTAAACACACGGATAGAAATATTTTTATGATCATTGGCAACGGCAATAGAATGATCATGGTCACCCAAAGCAATATCATCGATCAGGATCTCAATTTTAACTCCCCTATCTGCAGCGTCAACTAAAGCCTTTCCTAAGAGTTTTCCTGCCGGATCAGAGTGGAAAGTGAAGTACTGAAGTTTAATACTCTTTGTTGCTGCATATGCCAACACAATACGTGCCGAGAGTGAATCTAAATGGTTTTCAAGAGGATAATAGCCAGACTTAGTACCCTGTGCTGCTATGTTGTCTTTTGCATAATGATACAATACAGAAGAACTCTTTTTTGGAGAAGAAAAAGACCTGTCTTCTTTGACTTCTATATGTTTTGAGCTACATCCCAAGATGAAAAACAGAGCTAAAACCATTCCTATAACATTTTTCATACTATCTGCCTATATTTTAATTTATAAATGAGTGCAGCCCAAAATATCACCTTATTTATCTCTAGTCATAAATTTTATTTTTATCCACATACTACTGATAGGTAATAATTTTTGGCATATCTTTCACTCTTTTGTTGCTTGCCGGTTCAAGTCCGAGTACCTGTCTTGGTGTCATTCTAGGTTTGTCCTGCTTGTAAAAAACTTTGAACCCTCCCACAATCTTTGACGCACGTGTATCATTGTAGAGACCATTGTAGGTTTTGATCTTCAATGCGGGGGAACCATGCCCATCCAGGTGCATTACCAAATGTACCCTGTCAGTGTATTTAACAGATGTTTTGTCTGTGACCATATTCCCGGTGAACATGTGGATCAAGAGTATTTTATCCTCTTTAATACCATTTGCTTTGATGTAGTCTCTCATCATATGTTGTACCTCATTGATCTGCGGACCTGTGATCGATCCTATTTTCTTACCAGGGCGTACCATAAGGTTATCAACTGAAAACTCAGGATCGATCGCAATATGAACATTATCATACTTCAAGTACTTCAACAATGGTTTGACCGCCTCTGCAGGGCTTTTTTTACCCAACTGTACATCAATGAAAACAACGACTCCGTTCTTTTGTGCAGCAGTGATATACCCCAACAATACTTTCTCGTTTAGGGTAATGACATATTTGCCGTTTTTCCCAGGGGAAGCTGTTGCCATTTCATAGATCAGGTCAAAACCTGGCGTGACATGCTCTCCGTTACCCAATGCTTTTTCATAAAGTTTTGCTTTTGTTTTTGCCTTTTGAATAGTCTCTGCTAAAGGCTGCTTCCCTAAAGTTCCCAAAGCTTTAACATGGGGACGGCCGTATAGTGCTACGATCATATTGTAATCAGATGGAAGCTCTCTTAAACTCTGGTCTGTCCAGCTTACATGCGGAGCTGCGTATAACATACCGCCCATTAAAAAGGGAATCAGTGCTTTTCTTGTAAATTGTGCTATTTTCATTGTACTTTGATCCTTGTTTTTTAATGTTTTAAGATTATAGCAAGTAACGCTTGAAGTGTCTATCCTAAAAATAGATAGGCAAAAAAACAGAAACTGCTATCCTAATTGCAAGAATATTATGAAGCATACCAAAATTTTATCTAGAATAAGGAATTGTATTGAGGAAAGTTAACTTACATAATAATATATAGTATAATTAAAAATGCTTAGTAAGCATAAAGATTGATTTTATTTTATACTAAAAGGAACTAGAATGACAGGTGATTATGGAGTAGGTTACGGAATAGGATTCTTTATCACAGGAGTTATATTTATGTTGATTGTATTTTATGCTAAAAAGAAATAGAATAATAGGTAACTATGGAGAGGTCTAAGCAATAGGAATCTCAATTGGAAGACTTTATATCTCTTAGGACGATTTGTAAGTGACCTATCAGACTCCCTCTGCCCTCAAAAAACCTATACCAAATACAATATGTATCTCGCCATGTTCAATAGTTTCATGGAGCTTGAAACCGCTATGTTTGAATATTTTTAACATATTTTTATTCTCTAGCAATACATCTGCAACCATTTTTGAAATCCCATTATTTTGTGCAATTGTCACAAGGTGTTCAAATAATATTGTGCCAATTCCTAAGTTCTGATGTTCATCATCTATAGCAAAAGCTACTTCGGCAACTTTCTCTGTACCCTTTTCT
>WTAE01000248.1 GCA_013139765.1 Sulfurovum sp. | reverse complement strand
TGGCGCTGAAAGACAAAAAGTAAAAAACACATCGCCACATAAGCCATAGTCAATGTTACTATAAACGAAACCATATCCCTGCCATTTTTTGAAATTTTCATAGACCCATTATGCCCTATTGTATTGGTAGATAGCAACCCTTGTTTTAAAAAGATCAAAAGCAGCATCAAGGAAGGGTTCTGCCTCAAAAAGGCATTTTGATGCATGAAGAAGGATATTCTCAACATATGATTGCAAAAGTATTAGGATTAAACCAACAGGGATTATGAAGGTATATCTGGGTTGAAAGAAATTGAGAGGTTTTGGTAGAATATTGGATTTAGATATGCATTCCCATTGGGGACGATGGGAACGAGAAAAAAATTAAAAAGTAATTGCAACCACTCCATTGTTAAATCCCTTATATTGGCTGACATACAACTGATTACTCTCAAAACCTCTTATCATAAAACCTTAGATGATTATTTTAATGTACTGCGCTTCAGAAAAAAACAAGGGTAAAATCCTATAATGGAACTATGACTATTAAGTTGTAGTTCCAACTAAGTTAAGAGCATTTTGGCTCACCTCTATTGGATATGGCTTTCAGTCATAGGTTCAAGTCAAGTGTATATATGTCACCTCTGATTTGATAGAGAAACCAAGGGTAAAATGCAAATGCAAGTGGTATAAGTGCAAATGCAAGTGGTCCAACCAACTTCTACGTTATAGAAGTTTCACTCCTTGGTTTCAACCTCTTCATAACTATTCAACTTCATTCTTTTCTTATTTCAAAAAAATACTAAACGTTGATATAGATGCTATTTTGCTGATAAAAAGTACAATTGTGTAAAAAGATAGTTTTTAAATGCTTCAAAGTACGGTGAGAGTGTTATTTATGAATGGCGGACAGTGAGGGAAATTTAAAATAAAATAACAAAAAACTACAAATGACTACGTACTGGGGCTTTCACGACTCTATCAAAATCTACATATCTTCAAAAATAGTTATTTTTGGGCACAATTTGGGCACAGTAACTACTTTTTTACTCTTTATTAATATAGTCATCAATAAATTTAATTCTCGATCTTTTACAAATTCCCTAATAAAACTATATTGAGCTATTTATTAAGTCTAAAGGCATATAATTATTTAAATGTTAAAAACTTTAAATAATCTACAAAGTGAGTACTTATGTTAACAATAAAGAAATGTAAAGCATCAAAATATATCGAAAATCTAAATGAAATAAATAGTTTTCTTCAAGCAAAAAAGAAAATTACCACAATAACTAATACAGAACGACTAATTAACCTAATTAAACTTTATTTTGAAACAGTCTTATATTATCAAGATCATTCAAATAAAAAATGTACCGTACAAATAAAAGGAAAGCTTTATACAACAGAGATTAATGCTTTTGATAAAGATGGAAATCCTATTGTCTTAGATATTCTAGATATCTCTGAGCAGTTCATTACTAATATTATTATAGAAATTAAAAAAACCATGAATATTGAATTGTTTGAGGAGCTATTGGTTTTGTTAAATGCTATTTTACTAAATACTCAAATTCCAACTCCTCAAAGATTACTTATAATCAATAGTGAAAATACTTCTTTCCCTAATGAATGGGATAAACTCATAAGACTTTTACCAGAAGAGTTAGCAATTAATAGTCTTAAAATAAGAAAGAATTTAATATTAAAAGTTTTGAGAGAACCATTAGAATATCAAAAAGAAGAATATTTAGATGAGTTTATAACTTCATTAAATAAAGCATATATATTTTATACAAGATTTTCAATAAAAGTGCAAATTTCTAATAATCATATCATCGATATATTTAAAACTATTCAAGATGAACTGAATGTACTTGAGATACTTAAAGATATAAAAAATGCAGATATAAAACTTATCGTTAATTTTTTATTAGGTGAGTTAATCACCAACAATAATTTATTTCAATTTGAAACAAAAAATGAAATTATAGATGTTATTGAAAAATACAAGGACCACATTGATGAAGAACAATCATTAACTCTAAAAGAATTTGTAACCTTTAATCCTGAAAATATTACACTAAAAGATGCAAGTTTAGCATTATCAGAACCTAATTTTAAAAATCAAGATACCAATAGTCTAAAAACTATTATTTCATTTGTTGTACCCTATAAAATTGATGATAAATTTATTTCACATGATATAAAAAATGATATTGACATTACAGTAGAGTTTTTAAGAGTAGATAATCTCTTTGAAGACCCTATATATTCATTTTTAGATAGTTCAGGTCTAAATATAAATGGTATGCCGCTCACTTTTTTATCTGATTCAATTGGAAATATAGGAAATAGCACAACAATAAATCTAATAATATCAAATTTTTTTCATCCTGATTTTGAGATACTTGGGGACAGAATAATTAAGAATGATTTTGAAGTTGAAGATGCAAAGCATGGGGGAAAATATTACCCCTATAAAGATTTCATTATTGATATAATGTTTGATTTATTTAAGAATAAACTTCTCCCTTTTCCTTTAGAAAAAAAAGATATAAATTCTAATTTTATATCTAATCATCTTGTTAGTTATACAAATAAAAATAGTGAATTAATTCATCATAAGCTCTTTACTATAACGAATCTTGATTCATATTTTCAAATTAAAAAAAGATTTCTAACAAAAATGAATGAACTATATTTTGAAGATGATTTTTTACAAATACGAGACTTGCTTTATAATGTTGAAATAATCAATAATAGAGTTTTTCTTGATTTCTGTTATAAATTACTAGAATTAACAATTAAAAAATCTATAGAACTTTCTAGCTTATATAAAGCTTTATGGACAAGTGATAAGGACGGCAATAATGTACCAAAATCTGAACCCGATGCCCAAGCAGTATTATATAACCAAATTAAAGATATTGCAGAGATTAAAGGTATAAGAGTATCTAGAGAAATAGTTGCTGCAGATGGGAGCTTAGATTTCCATTTTCATTATACTAAAAATGATATTTCCATGAATATATGTGTTGAACTTAAAAATGCACATCATACTTCACTAAAGCATGGGATAAAATCTCAATTACCACTATATATAAAAGATGTTGGTATCAAAGAAGGAATTTTTTTAGTTTTATGGTATAAGTCTGATTTATTTAATAAGCCAACAAAGTACAGATCTATAAAAGAACTTGAAAATGATTTAATTAAAGAAGTTCCAAAGAAGCTTAAAATAAAACCTTTAATTATTGATTGCTCACCCAAAATAAGTCCTTCTAAAAAAGGTTCAGAAAACCGTTTAACATAAGAATTTAGCAAAGGGATTTAATGATTTACACTATAGAGAAAATTTTAAACAATAGTAAAATACTAGAACCAATTAAAGATCTCAATTTATATCAAAATTTTAAATTTATTGAACAACAGCATTTAGAATACATTCTAATTCTCTTGAAAGAGATTATTCCAAAAACTGCTAACCTGATTACAAATCCAAAAAAACAAAATAATTGGAAAAACCATCTTAACTTCATTCTTCCCCTAAAAAATTTAAATTATAATTCAGAAGAGGAGTATCTAGCCATTCATAATATTGAAATACACGATGTAATACAAAACTCAATTTCTCAAATATTTCCTGATATGAATAAAGAAGACATTTTAGAGTTAACATCTAAACTCATACTTTTGATGGAAGGACATAAAATACGAGTGTTAAAAGAAAATAATGTAGCTGTTTATCTTGAGATAATGCATTTAATGGGATATATTAATAATATCAATAAACTTATTATGAGGTATAAAAAACCTTATAGTAATTATAATGGAACGGCCCATCGAAGTAGCTCACTAAAGGACATAGTCAATAAACAGATTAGAGTACTTGAAGAACGATTAGATGGTGCATATTTCAGAATCCAAAATGAAGATGAACTAGAGCAAACTGAATATGCAATAAAGATATTAAAAACATCACTAATACCTGAACATAAAAATATAATAGAACAATTAAATTTCGGAAAGATTTTATTTGGATTTGATATGAAACTTTTTGATGCCAATAAAAATGAGCAAATAGCCTTAGAACAAACTACAAATTTTTATAATGGTTCAAGAACAAAACCTCATGAATTAGTTAGAAGTGTAATGATTTATATAGATGAACACTTTAATAAAAGTACATTAGATACCAAAGAAAAAGCAGAGATCATTCTATTTATCAGTCGTTTTTTTTACAAACAAGAACTTGAAGAAGCAGAGAAAGGTAAAAACACATTAGCCTATAATAAAAAACATATTGGGAAAGAACATCGTGTAAAAACGATACTCCATGATATTCCTATATATGCATATCAGTACAAAAGTGGGATAGATTTTTTAACAGAGCTTACAGAACTTGGTTTCAGTGGTATGATGGGACTTAAGAATATAGTTGAACCCGATAAGCCTACATTAGAAGAGGCTTCTGCTTTCTATATAGGACGGAATATAGTTGAAGTCAGAAAAGTATTTGATCTTACAAAAAAACAATTAAAAGCCATACTGTATATTAACTCAAAAGAACAAGCTAAACAAGAACAAAATAAACTCCTAGATATCTCTTCTCAAACATAGATATTTTTCTATACTCACACTTGTAATTACAAATAACTAAATATGACCATCGATGGTTAATTCAAATTAAAAGGATTAACCCATGTTAAAACTAACTGGAACACTCTTGAACATATTCAAGACAAATGATTTCACTAAAGAGGACGGAACTGTAGTTCCTGGAAAAACTAAAGTACAACTTTTAGTCAAAATGACCATGCGTAATGGAGAAAATAAAAATGAACTCCATGATCTCTCGATTCACCAAGAGAAAATCGAACTCTATCGCCAAAAGATAGGTAAAGAAGTTGATGTCTCGGTAGCAGTCATTGAAGTGAAGAGTGAGAAGTATACTTTACCTTGTTTTCTAAAGATCTGGTCTGCAATAAAATATCTAAATATAGTAATCTATTTATGCTCAAGAGTAAACGATTACTTTTTTACTATTCTCTTCTCTAGTTTTTTATAAAAGTTTTCTCTACTAGCGACCATATAGTGAAAGAGTATCTCTTTCTCGTTCCCATCGTCCCCGATGGTAACGCATATACCCACACAATATGCCAAATAAATGCAATACTAGCAACTAAGCTCAATGAGAAGAAAGATGTATCAAGGAAAAAGTGTCAGGTGATAGTAATACATACTTTTTATGCTAAATCTTTCCCTAATCCACTATTGAATCTACGCATTTTTTTACCATCATCCGTGTAGACATCTATGCCTTTAAAAGTATGGCTTTCATCTAAGCCACTTGCATGTCGAAGTTTATAATAACTTGGATTGTTTCTTTTTTGACATAAGGTTAACATTTTGTCAATCTCTACCTCTGTTGCTTTTCTTTCTAAACCTGTAGGATTCACAAACACAAGTGCAGAGAGTTTTTTTACTGCTTCTGCAATGTCTTCTTGCTCTATTTTATACATTTTATTAACCCCTTCTTGAAATTGACTATTTATGTTTCTGATTTAAGTGTAGCTAAAAAATAACTATATGAAAAGTATGTAAT
>WTAE01000094.1 GCA_013139765.1 Sulfurovum sp. | reverse complement strand
AAGAGATCTTCCGGAATGAGCGTATACGAGAGATATATAACGAGCATTTCTACCAAGAAAACGTTAAAAAGCTCTCGGGAATATTCTTTTCTATGATGCAAGATGAGATAATAGAGTCTTCAGACCCTCTTTTACTGGCAAATGAGTTCTTTGCCCCTCTATTTTTCTACCAAATGCAGGTTTCTTTGTTAAAATTAGACAAGAAATCAACCTCTTCAGTGGTTTCATTGTTTGATAAACATGTGGATTTCTTTTGGGATACGATTAAAATAAACAAACAAGAGAGCCTATTTTAGGACAATACTAAATAATATTAAACCAAATAGATTATATTAAAATTAAAAAATATGGAAAACCAATGGAAAATAAAATAGATCACTTTAAAGAGAAATCAAAATCATGGGATATGAATTCTAAGATTGTACAGAATGCCCAAGCAATAGCAGAGTTAATAGTAAAAAATATAAAACTTGATAGAAGTATGAAAATCATGGACTTTGGGGCAGGTACTGGGCTTTTGTCTTACTGTGTAGCGCCTTATGTAGGAAAAGTAACCGCGGTAGATAACTCCCCTGCTATGCTCTTAGAGTTTCAAAATAAATGTGATGACTTTGTCTGTGAAACAGAAGTGATGGAAAAAGACTTATCTGTAGAGAATATAGACAGACAGTTTGATGGCATCATCTCTTCCATGACTATACATCACTTAGAAGACATGGTAGCCCTCTTCTCCAAATTTAACGACATGCTCAAAGTTGGAGGATTCATTGCCATTGCAGATTTAGACCTAGAAGATGGTAGCTTTCATTCAGACAATACAGGGGTACATCACTTTGGTTTTGACAGAGAAGTCTTAGAAAAGGTTGCAAAAGAGACAGGATTTAAAGAAATTCGCTTTGATTTAGCCTCTACCATTAACAAACCCCATCAAACATTTACCGTATTTCTTCTTACCGCAGTGAAATAATGAAATATATTTGGCTGAGTATTTTCATCTTAACGCTACTTTGGTCAGCATGGCACCCTAAAGACACTTTTATTTGCTTTTTAGAAGTGCTTCCTGCCCTTATTGGTTTTGTTCTTATTGTAGGTACTAGAAAAACATTCCCTCTGACACCCCTACTTTATACACTCATACTCATACATATGATTATTTTAATGGTTGGTGGACATTATACTTATGCAGAAGTACCACTGTTTGATACCATTAAAGAGCTGTTTGACCAAACCCGTAACAACTATGACAAGGTAGGACATTTTGCCCAAGGGTTCATGCCAGCCATTTTGGTAAGAGAATTACTTTTACGTAAAGAGATTGTGACAGTGTCTAAAATCTGGCTAAATTACATTGTTTTGAGTATTGTTTTGGCATTCTCTGCCTTTTATGAACTTATTGAGTGGTGGCTAGCACTAGCTTCTGGAGAAGATGCAGAAGCATTTTTAGGGACACAAGGGTATGTTTGGGATACACAATCAGACATGATGTACGCACTGATTGGTGGACTAACTGCACTTATTCTTTTAAGCCGTTTGCATGACAAACAGCTCAAAAGGTTTTTGCCTTAGCCTTTAGTGTTTTGCGACTTCTGCGACAATAACGCCTCTAAAGTCACCTAGTGTCAGCCCTGTGGCATTGTCTTCAGGATATGCAGCATTTAGGGTGGTATTTAATACTGGAGATATGTTTTCTCCATGACATTTTAAACACGCTTTCCCCACAAGTAAAGGTTTATAGATACGTGTCACCTCACCTACTTTAACTTCTCTCATCATAGAGGCTGAAGACTTTTTCTCTTCTACTGCCTTTTTAAAAGTTTGCATCACCTGTATATCCGTTTCATCAGGATTATTTGACATGTTACGTATTTGTAATGAAGTTCTACGTACTTCTACATGACTTGGAAGTTTTGTATTCACTTCCGCTGTCAGTGTTTGCGCTTGGGAAATACAAAATGTCATGGCTGCTGTACCCGTGGCATCTAGGTGCATTTTTTCTATAAGTGAAGATTTGAGTGTTTTGCCTAAAAGTTTGATGGCTTGTGTGCCCTCTTGTCTTGGAGAGAGTTCTGAACTATGTACTGATGAAGCCCATACGAGTGAGCTAAAACAAAGTGTTGTACCTAGGATGAATATACGTTTCAAAAAAGTCCTTTTCTTAGTGTTGTGTGACTACGCCATGGTTAATGGTGTATGTGTCCTGTCCCATAGAACCTTTGAGTCTGAAGGCACAGACAGTTGTCCAACCATCAGTTCCCTCTCTCACTGGAGAACAAGGTAAGAGTTCAAACTTTTCCTCTTCTGTGTACTTTTCTCTCAAGTGTTTTTTGAGTATTTTCATCACAGAAGATTTAGGACCAAATTTCTTTTCTAAAGCGGCGATCTCTTTGTCTTGGGCTTTAAGTAAAGCGTTACGCTCCTCTTTTTGTGTCTTAACTAAGTCATCAACTTGAGAAGTATCTGCAGATCTATGGTAGTTAGTCTTTGGCATCCACATAGGTTTGGTAATCCATAAGGTGAGCATGATGCCGGCAAAGATTAGGTATTTAAAGATTTTCAAAAGAGTCTCCTTGATGTTTAATACATAGGTTCATATGTGTGGTTTAGAAGAGCACAACACTCATATCAATTAATATATAGTGTATGATAAAGTATTTATGTTTAAGCTGTGCTGTAACTGATTAATCTTATCAAACCGATAAAATTTTAGTAGCCGTAAGAAATAGATATTGCTTCCCCGTAAGTGTAACCCTATATCTTTTCTGTTGTAGATACTTTTTACAAAACATCACGTCATTGTAGAGAAGAGACTGTTCAGACATGGCATAGTTTGGTGCTTTGGCACCATATATCATCTCTCCCCCAATCCATCTAGAGTTCGGAAATCCTAAAATAATAGCTGAATCATTTTCCAAGTACTCTTGTACCAACGACATGAAAAAAGGTTTAAACTCTATACTGGGACTTTGTAGTGTACCAATACTTATGAGTAAATTAAAACGCCCTAGTTTCAAGGCATCTAAGTTATTAATGTCTTGGGCATGGAAAGAGACATTATCTTCATAAAAAACTTCTTTAGCATAAGCTATAGCGCTCGTTGAATGATCTATACCAACAAATTGTATGTTTTCATATTTTTTAGTATCTAGATGGTTTCTAATGACTTCAAACTCATCTCCTCTGTTCACACCTAAGTTTAAAATACGTGTTCTGTTTTCTACTTTTACATTGTCTAAGGCTTGAAGATAATAATACAAAAATGCCGGTTCTTCCATTTTGTGTATTTGTGCAAACTGTGAATCTGTTCCATATTTTTCTAGATTTTTATTTTCTGTATGAAAAGAGTCCGTTTTGAGTTTTTTAAAGTGTAATTCCACAAAGTTTTGGTCAATAATTTTAGGTGTTAAGGTTTTACATTTAAGTAGCTCTGCCAAATCAAGCCAAGCTTTGTAGCCTCTGTAAATATAGCTTTCCCCTTCTACTTCTATGTGTTGTCCTGCATAGGCATCATAAAGGTCTGGATTGAGAACCCTAAAAGAGAGGGTATCTGTACTTTGTAGCTCTTCTTGGAGTAATGGGAAAATCTCTTGCATGCTTTGGCTGCTAAAAATCATGCTTAACCTCTTTTTGTTTATTTCTTGTATTTTATAGGTTTCAACTTAAAGTGTTGGTTTTGCTTATAATACACGCAATTACAAAATAGGATAAAAAATGCAAGCACAAAATGAAACAGGCTCAAGAACAATTTCAGCAAGACAAGCGATATTTTCAAAATATTTAACCTTTACTCTCGTAGACTTAATGGTCTTAAACTTTTTTCCAGAGTACTGGGATAAAGTAACCATTACCTCTTTTGGTGTCTCCCCTTTTTGTAGCGATTATTTTACAAGTACTACTAAAAATGACCTTACACCTTGAACATAAAATAGGTGACTATTTTTCATCGCACGAGAGTTGTATGATGAAACTTTCACGTATTTTATCTACCTGGTTTGTACTTTTTGGATCTAAATTTGTAATGTTAGGTGTCTTACAGTTCATTTTTTCGGACAATATTATTTTTGCAGGTGCATACCATGGTGTGGTAGCATTTATTGTTGTTGTACTAGTCATCTTATTGGTTGAGTACTTAGTTGCACGTCTTTTTAAGGCTTTAGCTTAGTCTTTTAGTATTTGTATCACGATACTGTGCTTTTGCGGATACTTTTTATCTCTATACTTCCATGCAATATAGGGAAGTATACTCGCAAATAAGTAAGCTGAAATAAGCACTGATGCATACGTACTAAGTTCGTGGCTCAAATAAAAGTAGCTCAAACTCACTACTAACATCATGCTGTTCATCATTATCCAAATATGTATCCATCGTAAACTTTCTTTCATCCTAAACTCCTTCTTGTTTTAAAGCATAACAAATAAATCAAGACTGAGACAAAAATCTTTCAAATTGCCATACTTTTAGCTAAAATGGCATCTATAAAAGGAATTGTAATGTCTCAAGTCTATCAACTCATTGTCATAGGTTCAGGTGCTGCAGGGATGATGGCAGCAATTACTGCTGCACGTGAAGGTAAGTCTGTACTTCTTTTAGAAAAACTCTCTAAAATTGGTGCCAAACTCAAAGCCACTGGTGGGGGACGTTGTAACCTAACCAATACCCTTTCCAATGAAGACTTTATGGCACGTTTTGGGCGTGATGGACGTTTTATGGGACCTGCACTTGATGGACTTGATCACAAAGCGCTCATGGCATTTTTCTCTAGTCTTGGTGTAGAAAGTCATGCCCCCGATGGCTACCGTGTATTTCCCATAACCCACTCTTCCTCTACCATTATAAATGCCATGAAAGAAGAGATGGATAAACTTGGCATTCAAGTACTCTGTTCTCAAAAAGTAGAAAGTTTAGAGCATGATGGGGTACAAATCACGGGCGTACAAACAGAAACAGATAGCTTTAAAGCAGAAGCAGTAGTTCTGGCTTCTGGTGGCATGGGTTATCCTGTACTTGGTGCAGAGGGAGATGGCTACCCTATGGCTGAAGCTGTGGGACATAAAGTCACAGAACTTTACCCTGCTATGATGCCACTCAAAGTGAAAGACAAATGGGTAGAAAAATGTAGGGCTGACACCATTGCAAAGGTTGCCATACACGTTGATATGAAAAAATATAAAAAACTTTCAGCTACGGGAGATTTAATCTTCACCAAGGGTGGAATACGTGGGCCTGTAGTGCTTGACTTTTCTCGTGAAATCACCCCTCTTTTGGCTAAGTTTGATGAAGTACCTGTTTTGGCAAACTTCACAAAAGGAATGAATGAAGAACAGATTCGTGCACACTTTAAAAAAGAGATAGCCAAAGATCCTCACCGTAATACCTTGGTTCTTATGCAAACTTTACTTCCTGAGTCTGTGAGTCTTGCACTGTGTAACTTGGCTAATGTAGACGAAAAAATGGGTTGGAACAAACTTTCAGGGCAAAACAGAGATACCCTCATACGTCTTTTAGTTTGGACACCACTTACCATTAATGGGCATGATGGCTTTAAAATGGCGATGATTACTAGAGGAGGCATACACTTAAAAGAGATAGACCCCTACACTATGCAGAGTAAAAAACTTCAAAACTTGTATTTTTGTGGTGAAGTGATGAACATTGATGGTCCATGTGGAGGTTACAACTTACAATGGTCTTTTGCTTCAGGATATCTGGCAGGTAAACTTCAAAGCTAAAATTTATGCGCGTAATTACCTTGCTTCTTATGTTATACTGTATGCTATTTCATAGAAGGAGGAAGTAAAATGCAACTTATCGCCATAGTCATACTTGGGACTATTTTAGGGCTCACTTACGGGATCTACACAGATGGGTTCATCTTTTCTACCAACATTTGTCTTTTTGCTGGACTGGCACTCATTATGCCTTCGCTTTTTGACTTTAAGATCAGTGAGATAAAACTCATTTGGCAATATAAGGCCATTATGATAAAAGGCCTTTTGGTCAATTATCTGCTACTTCCAGCTATTGCTATAGGTATTGGACTATTAACGGGTGATTTTGGCATCATGTCTGGTCTTTTTCTACTCTCAGTTTTAAGTGGTGGGGGTATGGTGATGCATTGGATTAACCGTTCCAATGCAGATAACTCTTTTGGTTTTCTTCTACTTTTTATTAATTTACTTGGTATTTCTCTCTCTTTATTGATGTTACATCTCTTTGCAGGCTATGCTTCAAGCTATTTTGACTTGTCTTACTCTTCAGAAATAAGTATTAGTCGTTTTACCAAAGAAGTGGTCACACTGCTCATTGTCATTCCTTTTATTACAAGCCGTGTGGTGCTGCTCATAAAACCACTGCATACACTTATAACAAAGTATAGAAAAGTCATTTCAAACCTTAGCCTTTTTATTATTTTATTTTACCTTTTTGGCTTACAAAGTTCTCAAGCACTCATTGAAGAAGTGTGGGACTTTAACCCAGAGTTTTTCCCTATAGCCTTTGCAGCGGTATTTGTCTTTTACCTACTGGTTTTTATACTTTCAATGTTTATTTACAACTTAGACAACCCCCAAGAAAAAGCAGCCTTTTGGCACTCTGTCACACGTTACATCACTTTGGCCTTGGTCATTTCAACCTTCTCTGTGGGTACCTTTGGTGTCTCAATGTTACTGCCAATTATGTTTGCGTACATCGTACAAATACCTTGGGCAATTTACATCAGTAAAAAAGTGCAGTAACACTGCACTCGCTCTAAAACTATTATGGTAAAATTCCACGCATATATAGTATAAGGAACACACTTGTTTAACATTCAAAACTATTCAAAACAAAACATTAAAAACGATGTACTCTCAGGGGCATTGGTAGCCGTTGCACTGGTACCTGAAGCCATTGCTTTTTCATTTATTGCAGGGGTGTCTCCTGTCGTAGGTCTTTATGGGGCATTTATTATTGGTCTTATTACTGCATTGATGGGTGGTAAGCCAGGTATGATTTCAGGGGCAACAGGTTCTGTGGCTGTTGTTTTTGTTGGTCTTGGTCTCTCTGTAAAAGCACTCTACCCTACACTAGATGCGGAAGCACTCTCCATGATGATACTCAACTACATTCTGCTTACCTCCATTATAGCAGGGCTCATTCAGCTCGCTATTGGGCTTATGAAAATGGGTAAATTTATCCGTTTGGTACCACAACCTGCCCTCTTTGGTTTTGTAAATGGTTTGGCCATTGTGATTGCTTTGGCACAACTCACCTTTCTCTCTCCCCTAAACATTGCACAATATGATGGAAATTGGTTAGACATTGCACGAGCTTCTTTTACTGAAAATTACATCATGTACATTATTATTATTGTGACGATGGCAACCATGCAGTTTTTACCTAAGCTCTCTAAAGCTGTACCAGCAGGACTTGTAGCAATTGTTGTTGTCACTTTGGTGGTCTATTTTGGACAGATAGCAACCAAAACAGTGGGTGATTTAGCAGACCTTTCTTCTGTCTCTATGCCTTCATTTGTTATGCCTCTGGCTGAACTCTTTAGTATGCAGTCTATGGCTATTATCTTACCTGTGGCACTCATCGTGGCACTGGTTGGGCTTATTGAGTCACTACTTACACTTTCTGTACTAGATGAAATGGGTGGAGAACGTGGTTCAGGAAACCAAGAGTGTATTGCACTAGGTCTTGGAAACACAACTTCTGGTCTTTTTGGTGGTATGGCAGGATGTGCGATGATTGGCCAATCGGTCATTAACTTTACCTCAGGTGGTTTAGGCCGTCTCTCCTCTTTTACGGCTGCGGTGTTACTCATCATTTTAGTAGTGAGCTTTTCAGAAGTCATTGCTGCCATTCCTGTGGCTGTTCTTGTAGGGATTATGTTCATGGTAAGTATTGGTACGTTTGAATTCTCTTCACTTAAACGTATTAAACATATGCCACGTGCAGATGCTTTTGTCTTGGTTGTTGTGACCATAATTACAGTGCTTGAAGACTTAGCTGTGGCAGTTATTGCTGGTATCATCATCTCTGCCCTTGTCTTTGCATGGGAACATGCAAAAATTCAAGCACGCCTTTCAAAAGACAAGAATGGAAGAAAAGTCTATGAACTTGAGGGTCCACTTTTCTTTGGTTCAGTGACTTCATTTAATGAGCAGTTTGATGTAGAAAATGACCCTGCTGAAGTAGTGATTGACTTTAAAAATGCAAGAGTCATGGACAGTTCTGGTTCAGAAGCCATTGATGGCATCACAGACAAATACAAACAAGCAGGTAAAAAACTTACCTTGAGACACCTCTCTGAAGATTGTAAAAAAACCTTACATTCAGCCGGTCCTTTCTGTACCTATGAAGAAGATGATCCAACATACAAGGTAGCCAGCAACGTATAAAGAAGCCTTTGCGCTTCTTCGCTACACATAGATACTACACATGATTATGTTAAGATGAAGCATAAAGGATTTATTATGTTAAGAAAAATAATTATACTCCCCTTACTTATCACCCTCTTGGCCTTTGGTGCAGGCAAAGGTCTGGAATACACTGGCGTCAATGTCAAAATGACAGATGACCAAGGTAAAGTGTCTCATGTTCTTGTCAAAAGAGAGATCCCTGAGGTTTGTAAAAAAGTCCCCATTGACAACGATATGGTTTGGACAGGCAACTATGCCAATGCAAAGGTACCTGAAGCCTGTAAATCTACCTATGTACATACCACAGGGCATTTGCTTCCTGTGCAACTTCATGAAGATATCGATACCTATGGAGAGCTAGAAGTTTTAGCTTTCATGAAACATATGCAAAAAGACAGCTCACTTTTACTCATAGATGGCCGTAAAGAGTCCTGGTTCAACTATCGAACCATTCCAGGTGCCATTCACATCCCTTTTCATCATTTAAAAGAGAAAGATGCCTTTGAGTTTGAGTTTGACACTGCTTTGGTGATTTTAGGTGTGAGTATGGATGCAGATAAGAGCTACAACTTTAAAAAAGCCAAAACACTGACTATTTTTTGTAATGGTCCGTGGTGTTCACAGTCTGTGGCAATGATTAAAGCGCTTTTAGCGATTGGTTACCCAGCAGAGAAGATAAGCTGGTATCGTGGAGGTATGCAAAACTGGCTAGCAGCAGGCATGACTACTACAAGAAAATAAAAATTAAAAAGTACTAGTCTAAAAGAGGATTATTCTTCTATGATGATTCTCGCATCAAGGGGTTGAATAGGTCTATTGTTTGGGTGATGCATGATAGCTTGAAACGCTGCAATCTGTTCTTTAGAAATAGTCAGTGTCTTTTCTAAAACAACCCATCTCACACCCTCAGTACAAGGTGGCGTAGTCAGTGATCCGTTAAATCTGTAGTAGTGTTGTTT
>WTAE01000133.1 GCA_013139765.1 Sulfurovum sp. | reverse complement strand
TCTGCAAAAAACATTTTGGAGACCAGAGTAAGGTCAAACCCTTTTTCTACTAAGAAGTCTTGAATTTTTTCTAAATCATAAGCAATGAAGAGCCAAGCATCTTTCTCTTTTTGTACAAAGTACGCATAGTTACTGGCATCTTCAAGTAAACCTTCAAACAAAGAAGGGGCAATACGTTTTGCTTGATAGGCATACTGCAGAGGTAGCACTTCACGTTTTAACGTATAAAATTGAGGGGTGAGCACGATATTTACACTTTCGTCAAGTGTTTGTTCTGGCATGTCTTTGTAGACTAGCAGCAGTGCTTTAGTAGTTCCCGTAAAATTCAAAATGTTTTGCCTCTCCCTCTATATAATCAAACGCAAAGCGATACCCTTGCCCGTAATTGACTTCACAATGTGACAGATCTAAAAATGTATCTTCTGCCAAAAGCACTTTTTTTTCATCATAAGCGCCCCCACTGTTATTTACAAAGTCTTTTAAAGATGTTCTTTCTTCAGAGCTTGTCCAGTCTCTGACACTTTCCAAATCAATATCAAACAAGAAAGAAAGTAACTCTGCAGTACTGTGCTGGGCGTCTATTTTATCGGCTGTTGTTAAAAAGCTAAAATACTTTTGCCAGGCAATCTTGTCCACATTTAAGTCATCTACTTCTAGTTGATACTCAGATATAATTTTTTCAAATTGTTGGTAAGATATAATACCCTCTTTTTGCCTAAGCCTACTTTGCTTTTTCACAATCGTTTTATGTTTATCTCCCATCTCAAGCAGGAGCATTTCTCTTAAACGCGCAGCATCTTCAATATTGTGCTCTTGGACCAAGAAGTCAAAAAGGTTTTGTGCCTCTTCAAAGTGTGTTTTATGTTTAATATCTTTTTCCAATGCTAACCAGTTGACATTGACACCTTTTGCCAAAGGTTCACAGCGTAAAGTCATGGAAAATCTACCCTCCGCTGCACTTAAAGCAACAGGGAAAAGATAGAGTTGGTCGAAAAGCTCTTTTTTCTCTTTAAACTTCTCAAACTGTTTGACAATATCTGTGTAATAAAGGTTGGCTTGTATGAGTGCTTGGGTATGGTCAGCATCTTTCTTGACTTCTTTAAAGTAACTCAAAAGTACTACGGTCAATGCGATGACTACTGCCAATACTGAGAGGGTAATCATGAGAGCAAAGCCCTCTCGATTTGGCCTTGTTGTACCCTTGTCCTGTTCTGTTTTATCCATTTAAAAGCTCTATTAAAGTAAAATTATTCTCAAATATTATACCTAAGGAATATAAATGAAACATACGACAGCACTAAGATCTGGTTTTTCTCTTATCGAGCTACTGATTGTGATTGTGATACTTGGTGGGCTAGTGGCTGTGGTAGCACCTGGACTTATGGACTCTGCTGACCAGGCAAAACGTGACACTGTTTGTTTAAAAATGAATGATCTTGGCAAACGCTTAGACATGTTCAAACTTGACAATGGTATGTACCCTGAGACAGAAGAGGGATTTGAAGCCTTAACTGCCAATCCTGATGAAGAGAAGTATCCTAATTACCGCGCCAAACCTTATTTGAAAAAATTGCCTAAAGATTCATGGAAAAGTCCATTTATCTACATTAAAAGTGGGGATGAATTTGAAATAATCTCTTTTGCCGCAGATAGGAAAGAGGGAGGGGAAGAGAATTCAAAAGATATTCTTTTTTCTGACTGTAATAAATAAGCATTGATTGCATTTACCAAGGACTAAAGATGCCAAAGTACAAAAAAACACAACAAGCATTCACACTCATTGAACTGCTTATTGTGATTCTTATTGTCTCTTTGGTCTATTTCCTTGGTTTCTCTGGTGTAGAAATACATAAATCAAAACCCAAAGCACTCACCCCTCTAAATCTCAAAACACTTATTCTTGACTCTCCAGAGTATGCGGGCAAAGCCTCTCTTCTTTGTCTCAATAAGTGTACGATTTGTCTCATACGCCCTGACATAAACAGTCCCTACAAAGAATACGAGGGAACCTTGGCATTAGGGAACATTAAAGCGTACGTACTTGATAGAGATGACATCTTAGAAGATATTGAGTATGAACGTTATGATGATCAACCAATTTGTCTGAAAATGGATTTTTATCCTAATGGTAGTTCGACGCAAATCATTTTAGAAAATGAGACAGGCACCTACTTTCTACCTGCACATTTAGAAGCTGTAAAAACGTTTGATTCTACTTCTGATGCACGCACGTATTGGTTAGAAGGTGCACAACTGGTCTCGGACCAGGGGGATTATTATTAATGCAAACACCTTCTCACAAACACTTACGTCCTGCCTTTACTATTATTGAGATTTTGGTCTCCGTGATTATTCTCTCTTACTCTATTGTCTATGTTTTAAAAATTCACTCTTCTAACCATGAACAAATTGTCTACATTTCAGAACGTAACAAACATACTTTGTCAGATTCGCTGTATCTTTCAAAAAATGTATTGAAGTACCATAAAAACAAAAAAAGTGCCTATGAGTTGGTGGAGAATGACATCAAGCTAAAAGAGCTAGAAAGCCGAAATATTTTAAAAGAAGATGAACGCTCAGTGTTTATTCCTCAAGCCATTATAGTAACACCTCCAGCAGAGTTAGGGGGACCAAGTTTTGTCATTCAGGAAGTTAAGCTCAAAGGGGAGCACTCATCCATTTACTGGCATTTTGAGCTTAACCCCTAGACCTTTTAGAAAACTTCACAAACCCAATAAGCAAGGCAAGTCCTGTAAACATAAGCAACATATTACCAAGAAGGTCATGAGACCAATAAAAGTCGTCTATGCCTTCTCCACTTTCTGTAACAAATATGACTAGCAAAATACGTAGCACATTCACAAGCGAAAAAATGACATAAGAAAGAAGCATCCACAGCACTTTATGTAGGAGCTTTGAAGGATATGCCAAAATGGCTGCATATAAAATATAGATAGGTATCAAACCATTACAGGCTTGTGTGATAATGATTTTGTAGTGTGGGTTAATCCATATGTCTATACCTTGGCGTTGTTCAGGAGCCAAAAAGAAATCTAAAAAGTAAATCGTCAAGCTTCGCTGTCCTTCATTTAAGAGTATAGAGACAGAAGAAGTAGGTGCATAAAAAGCAGCAAATAACAGTGCTAAAAAAAGAAAATAAAGCCCAACAAATTGTTTCATTCTGTACTATAACAAGATACAGCTAAAAAAGTTATAATAACAACACTAGAGAAGAAGGATGTGCATAGAGATGCTTTTTAAATACAAGGGTTTTGATAAATCAGGTAAAAAAATCAAAAGTACTGTCACGGCCGCGTCTCTGGAAGAAGCTGGAAAAAAGTTACGTTCTCAAGGTATTTACTATGAGAGCATTAGCGAAGCACATGACTTCTCTTTCGAGTCTTTGTCTAAACGGCAAATGCCTGGTGACCTTTTGGCTACATTCTCTAAAGAACTCTCCTCGTACCTTAACTCAGGCATGACCATTTTAACGGCCATTAAACTGCTTGAGAACCAACATGAGGGTGAAAAGAAGTATGTCTCTTTTTTAAATTCGCTCAAAACCATGATTGATGAAGGAAAGTCCCTTTTTGCTGCCCTCCAAGCCCAAAAAGTTTATACACTGCCAGATTTTTACCTGCAAAGTCTTAACGTCGCAGGACAGAGTGGAAAGATGGTAGAAGTCCTCACCAATATGGGAAGATTTTTCTCTGCACAAAATAAGGTCAAAAAACAAGTTAAGGGTGCCATGACCTACCCTGCTATTATCTTTGCAGTGGCTATTGGTATGACCTCTTTCCTCATTGCCTTTGTGGTGCCTCAAATTACAGAAATTTTTGAAGATACAGGCCAAGACTTACCTCCCATCACCCAATTTGTTTTAAACATAAGTGATTTTTTAACCTCTCATTATGTGGCACTTATTGTGGGGATTATTCTTCTTATTGTACTTTTCAAAGTGGCGTATGCCAAAGTGGACTCTTTTCACCGTATCATTGATGCAGGACTCCTAAAAGTACCTGTACTTGGGGAACTCATCCAGAACCATGAGTTAGGAAGGTTTTCATACATCCTCTCTCTGATGTTAGCCTCAGGGGTCGCTTACGCACAAGCAGTGCACTTGGCAAAAGCCACTTTTGCCAACTACGGACTTAAAGCCCTTTTTGAAAAAGCCACCATTAAAGTGCAAGAGGGGAATAAACTCTCGAACGCTTTACAGATGACCAAAGGCGTTAAACTCAAACGTAACTTTATGCAGTCTCTTGCCCTAGGGGAAGAGTCTAGTGAAGTTGCAAGTATTTTAGACAATATTTCAGCCCTGTATGCCGAAGAAAATGAAGATAAACTCAAACTACTTTTAAGTCTACTTGAGCCTTTTATGATGCTTTTTATTGGTGTCGTTGTTGGTGTGATAGTCTCTGCTATGCTTCTGCCTATTTTCACGATGACCCAAGGTTTACAGTAAATGAAAAAACAGCGTTTTAGGGATTTAAAACAAGGTAAAATCAATACAGAGACAGAAGTTTCAAGTAAAAAGTCTCCCAAGAAGCAAGATGAAACACAAAGTCATTACGCTTCAAGCAGAGATAAAATAAAAGCATTTTTAACCGATGCCTTTATGATTGTCATGCCTATACTCTACGTGGTAATTTATTTTGTAATGGACGGACGTGAAGACTTTGCCCAACATAGGGTTTTTGGCTGGCTTGCCTTCCTTGGGCCTTTGGTACTTGTGCAAACGGCATTTATGTACTTTACAGGACAAACCCCTGGCTATCGTGCCTATAACATCACACTCATAGATGAAAGAACCCAAAGTAAACCTTCACTTTTTGTCATTGTGTTTAGAAACCTTTCTGCTGTTCTCTCACTTTTTACCCTCTTAGGTTGGGCCCTCATGTTTTTTAGAAAAGACAGCAAAACCTTACATGACTTACTCTCTGCCACTGCCCTTGTGAAAACAGATGAAAAAAGAACCTAAAGGGCTCTCCGTCTTTTTAGGCGCGTATTATTTTTTCTACTTTGCCTTGGTGGGTGTGTATGTCATTTTTATGCCTAAGGTACTTCTTGAGCTAGACTATAGTCCTGCGCAAGTAGGTATTATTTACGCGGCTGCTCCTTTTATGCGATTTTTGCTGCCTTTTGTCTTTAGACATGCGGTAAAACTCACCCCTAAAGTCTATATCCTCTCTTTAACGTTTACGGTGTTTGGTACTTTACTCTTTTTACAAACCGTGCATGATTTTTATTTTTATCTTGTGGCGAACTTACTCTTTGGTGCCTCCATGGGTATCTCTCTGCCTTATGTGGAGACCATTGCTTTAGACAGACTCTCCAAGCAACACTACGGGAAAGTAAGGCTTTGGGGTTCACTTGGCTTTATGGGCATTGCTTTATGGTTAGGAAAAGTGCTCTCATCTCCGCATGAAGCACTCTATTATCTTTCAGCCATGGCCTTTATGACACTGCTATTTGGTTCCATTTTGACAAAGTTTGACAACATGTCTCACTCTACAGCACAAGAAGATGCCTCTTTTTCACTTTCCAAATATTGGGCTTTTTGGCTCTCCATCTTTTTGATGCAAGTTGCTTTTGGGGGTTTTTATAACTTCTTCACCATTTACGAACTAGACCATGGTGTTTCACTAGAACTCACTTCGTGGATGTGGAGTTTTGGTGTCTTTTGTGAAATTTTCATGCTCTACTTTCAAGGGCCTCTTTTACAAAGAAACCTGCTCAACATTTTACAATTTGCTACGCTTGTGACTGCCTTTAGATGGCTCATACTCTACCTTTTCCCTGAGTCTGTGCCTGTCACCTTTGCCACACAAGCCTTACATGCCATCTCTTTTGCACTGTACCATACCGCTGCGATTACCTATGTTTTTTCACTCTATAAACAAAAGAAACTTGCCCAACAATTCTTTTTGGGTATTGCTTTTGGTTTGGGAGGATCCGTTGGGGCGCTACTCTCTGGAAGAATTTATGGTGAGTATCTTTTTCTTGTGGAAGCGTTCATTGCTTTTTCTGCTTTTCTTGCTTTGGCCATACACCAAAAACGAAAACATCTTCTCTTGCATGAAAAAGAGGGTACCACAGAAGGAAATCAATGAAGCTTTACAAAAATGCCGTCATATTTGCGGGGGGAAAAAGTTCACGTATGGGTAAAGACAAAGCCCTCCTTCCTTTTGGAGCGTACAAAAGCTTGAGCCATTTTCAGTTTGACAAGCTACAAAAACTTTTTACTCACGTTTACCTTTCTGCTAAAAATGATAAGTTTGATTTTGAAGCCCCTGTCATTAAAGACAAATACAGTGAAGACTCCCCGTTGGTAGGGTTGCTCTCCATTTTTGAAAGTTTAGAAGTAGAGGAAGTGTTTATTTTGTCAGTGGATGCACCTTTTGTAGATGCCTCTGTGATTGCTAAACTCATGGCAGAGCGAACCGAACCTTACGATGCTATTGTCGCAAAAAGTCCTTCAGGACTGCAACCACTATGTGGGGCATATAACAGGTCCATACTTCCTCTTGTCAGAGAACAGTATGAAAAAGGCGATCATAAACTCATGAACCTACTCTCATTAGTCCATACTATCACAGTGGACTTCGAAGATGATACACCTTTTACAAATCTCAATCACCCCGAAGAGTATGAAGAGGCTTGTCTTACACTAGCGGATAAAAAAGCTTAACGTTCCATCATTTCACGCATCAGTTTTCTTGAGAAAAAGACAAATTTCTCAAATAAGACAGAATGATACTTGTCTTTGTGATGTATCATTAAAAAGTCTCTTTTACATTCAAAGTTCTTTACAGGCACATGAAAGAGTTTTTTCTCATCAACCTCTTTCTCCACAGAAATTTTAGAAATACAGGTTAAACACTCTCTGTTCATCAAAATACTTTTAATCGACTCTGTGTGTCCAAGCTCTAAGAAAACATTTAAATCGTCTACTTTTTCTTTAATGTAGTCTAAAAATACTTCTCTCGTTCCTGAACCCTCTTCTCTGAGTATCCAACGGTTTAGAGCCAACTCTTCAATGTTGCAGGTTTTGGCAAGTTCTTCTTTTGCAGTCACAACAACCAATTCATCCACACCAATCTTTTCTTTGACAATGTCTGAACCAGAAACAAAACCTTCTACAAAACCTACATCAATGGTTCCTGCTTGGATCATCTCTGCAATCTCTTTGGTATTTCCCTCTTTAAGCGTGATTTTTACATCAGGGTACGCAGACATATATGAACAAATGATTGAAGGCATAAGATAATCCACAATGGTAGTACTAGCCCCCACACGGATCATACCTTTGTTTTCAGAGTTTTTAAATTCGTACTCAATGTCTGCCAGTTTTTTAAATATTGGGGCAATCTCTTTATGAAATGCACGACCCACTTCATTAAGGACTAACTTTTTATTGATTCTGTCAAAGACAGGACGACCTAAAATATTTTCTAATTCTTTGATAGACATTGAAACTGCCGATTGGCTAAGCTTCATTTCTTTTGCAACATTGGTCAAATGTCCTGATGTGACGACATTTAAAAAAATCTGCATTTGTCTTAGCGTTAATTTCATTGTGCATTTCCATATAATGTTTTTTTGCTATACTATCAAAAATATAGTATAAGTTTGTAATTTTAATCAAATTTTCTGAATATAGAGTTAAAAAGGATGTATTAATATGCCATTTTCACCGTCAAACCGTAAAGGTACTTTTGCAGGTATCATATTTGTAGCTATTTTCGCTGCTGCTGCCACTTTCATTGCTGATCTTGGACCTGTTTCTGCTTTAGGTCTTTCTCCTCTTGTGATTGGTATTGTCATGGGGATTTTTTATGCCAACACCCTACATAACCATACTCCTTCTGAGTGGCAAAGTGGTATTACATTCTCTGGTAAAAAGATTTTGCGTTTTGCCATTGTCTTTTATGGTTTCAGAATTACCTTCCAACAAATCGCTGATGTGGGGATGGATGGTTTCCTTGTTTCTCTCATTATGCTTACTTCTACACTCATACTCGGTGCGTGGGCAGGGACAAAACTTTTTGGTATGGAAAAAGATACGTCTATCTTAACCGCATCAGGTGCAGCCGTATGTGGGGCAGCAGCCGTACTTGCGACAGAACCTGTACTGAAAGCAGAAGAGTATAAAACAGCTATTGCTGTCTCTATGGTTGTACTTTTTGGTACCATTTCGATGTTCCTCTACCCTGTACTCTACACCACTTTGATTGAAAATGCCACAGGATTCTTACACATGACTGCTAGAGAATTTGGTATCTACGTAGGTGGAACCATTCACGAAGTGGCACAAGTGGTTGCTGTACCAGCATCTGTACCCGGTGCTCCTACAGAGATGGCAGATGCTGCAGTCATTGTAAAAATGACCAGAGTCATTATGATCGCGCCAATGCTTATTGTCTTAGGCTTTTACCTTTCTTGGTCTGCAAAAAAAGAAGGCGGTGAGAGTGCTGGAAAAACCAAATTAGTTATTCCTTGGTTTGCAGTTTACTTTGTTGGCGTAGCTGGACTCAACTCACTTATCCAAACCTATGTAGGCACAGCCCCAGAAGCCACAGCAGCATTGATTACTAAAAGTATCTACTACATCAATGAGATTGATACTTTCTTGCTCACCATGGCCATGACGGCACTAGGTATGGGAACTATCTTTGCAAAATTCAAAGGTTTAGGTCTTGCACCTATCTACACCGCAGCCCTTATGTTTGTTTGGCTTGTTGTGGGTGGTTTTGTGATTACGAAATTGATAGTAGAAGTACTCTAACATTTACATCTACGCGTAGGTCGGGGTAACCTTACCCCGACCTACGCGAGCATTCATATCTTATTATTGCTGCAATGGAAATCTCCTCCTACATACTATCTTCTTCGTCTATAACTCAACGCTTCTAAAATATCTTTTTTTTCTATGGCTTCATGTCCACTCAAATCTGCGATAGTTCTTCCTATCTTTTTTAACGATGCAATGCTTCTATGTGAAAGTCCAAATTTGACGATGGCTGAAGAGAGTATTTTTTCGGCTTCGGGGTGAAGTTTACAATAGACTTCTATCTCATTTTCTTGTAGTTTTCCATTGAGACGTAACTGTCCTCTTCTTTTTTGCACACAAAAGGTTTTTATGACTGCTTCATGCATGGCTTCTGAGCTCACATCGGACTTGTCTGTAGTTTGGACCTCTTGCATGACTACAAAGAGGTCTATACGGTCAAGGAATGGGTCAGAGAGCTTGTTTTGATACCGCTTTATCTCTAAGTCTGAACAACGACACATTTGCACCTTAGAGAGTAAGTTACCGCAAGGGCAAGGGTTTTGTGCTGCAACAAACATAATGTCTGCTTCGTATTCTATTTTGGCATTTACTCTGGCTATAAGCACTTTTCTGTCTTGCAGAGGTTCACGCATTGCTTCTAAAATATTTTTTGAGAAATGAGGGATTTCATCAAAGAAAAGAATGCCTTTAGAAGCCAGAGCTACTTCGCCTATCTTGGCTTGGCCTGAGCCTCCTCCAAAAATGGAGGCAGATGTGGCAGTATGGTGAGGGGAACGCATGGGACGCAAAGCTTTAAAGTTTGGGGTTTGTCCATCTAAAAATTGATGTTTGGCAATAGAGAGTAGTTCTTCTTCACAGAGCGGTGGTAAAATGTCTTTCAGGCGTTTGGCTATCATACTTTTCCCACAGCCAGGATTCCCTTCCATAAAAAGGTTGTGCATGCCAGCTGCTGCAATGAGCGCGGCACGCTTTGCAATCATTTGGCCTTTGACCTCTTTAAAATCACTCTCATACTTCTTCTCATAATAGTAAGGTGTACCCTCTAACTCTAAGTGTTCTGCATCATAGGAAAAAGCTTTCACATTGGCTTGAAAGTTTTTACTTTTAAAAAGTGTCAACACTTCACTTAAACTCTCAACTGCTATAAAGTCTACCCCAGAGATATGACTCAAGTACACGATGGCCTCTTTAGGCACAATAGCCCGTTTAATAAGCCCTTGCTCTTTGAGTGAAAGGATGAGAGGGAAAAGCATCGATGAGCTTTTCACTTTGCCATCAAGTCCCAGTTCACCAAAGACAAAAAGTCCCTCTTCATTGATGGGACTTTTGTTCATACCAATGAGTACTGCCATGGCCAAGTCTAAATGGGTACCTGACTTTTTTAAGTCTGAGGGTGAGAGATTTACCGTTATCTTCAGAGGCGGGAAAACAAAGTTATTGGTCAGTAAGGCAGACTTTGTGCGCTCTTTGGCTTCTTGTATGTCTGAGGAAGCTAAACCTACCACAGAAAATCCTGGCAGACCTTT
>WTAE01000048.1 GCA_013139765.1 Sulfurovum sp. | reverse complement strand
CGCACTTTTTTATGAATTGGCCAAATATACCTCTGTCAAATCCATGGCACTTCTTGAAAAATATGAAGCCCTAGCTACCCTAAACTCCAAAGGTACTTCCAACTCACAAACCATCCACATTGGGGATATTGAAACAAACTATACCCTTGAAAAGGCAAAGATAACCAAACGTACAGCAAAAATGGTTGAAAAATTCTGTCTACAATATAGCTTAGAAGATAAAATCATGTTTTCACACCAGAAAATGGCTTTAGGTGTAGGAAAAAAAGAGGTGGCTTTCATTGAACACCGTTTCCATGAATTTAAAGACCTTTTTCCTTACCTTGAACTTTGGGATGTAGAGAAACTAAAAACCCTTGAACCTAAAGTAGTTTATACAGACAAAGCCCAAACCAAAGTACGCCCAGAACCTATCATGGCTATGGGGACAAGCACCCAATACACCACGGTAGACTATGGAGCCATGTCTGAAGCATTGGCTAAAGAAGCCGAAGCAATTGATGATGTACGCACAGACATCTTTTACAACACCCAAGTAACAGACATTTTCCAAAAAGAGGACAAAAATTTTGAAGTGTTAACAAAAAATGGCGAAACGTTTACAGCAGACTTTGTGGTGGTCAATGCAGGGGCACATTCACTCTTTTTGGCACATCGCATGGGCTACGGAAAAGAGATGGGATGTTTACCCATGGCAGGAAGTTTTTACATGACAGAAGCACTCTTCTTAAAAGGTAAAGTCTACATGGTACAAAACAATAAACTGCCTTTTGCTGCGCTTCATGGTGATCCAGATATTTTAGCAGAAGGCAAAACACGTTTTGGCCCTACAGCTCTCATGCTCCCAAAACTTGAACGTTTTAAACCGGGTACCTACTTAGACTTTTTTAAAACCCTAAACTTTGACACGCACATTGTAAAAATCTTTTGGGATTTACTCAAAGACTCAGACATTCGAAACTATGTCTTTAAAAATTTTCTCTTTGAAGTCCCATTCATTAACAAAAAACTCTTTGTGCAAGACGCCAGAAAAATTGTGCCTTCACTCTCTGTTGATGACATCACCTATGCCAAAGGTTTTGGAGGGGTACGCCCCCAAGTCTTAGACAAAAAGAAAGAAAAACTTATGTTGGGTGAAGCCTCCATCAACCCAGGTACAGGGATCATATTCAACATGACACCGAGTCCTGGGGCTACTTCCTGTTTAGGTAACGCAGAGAGAGATATGCAAGAGATTGTGAAGCATTTAGGGCTTGAGTATGATGAGGCACAGTTTTTGGAAGATTTGACGGAATAACTTTCATTTTGTGTCATATATGGTATACATGTTCAGACCATACAAATGGATATTTTGATTTGCCTTTTACTTTATCTGACGCGTTGGTTCTCTCTTCATTTTTTTAGAAAAAACGAAGCAAAAAAGCGTCACTCCTCTCGAATCGCTAATCGCTTATTCGGTCGTTCGGAGTGACCTTTCTTTCTAATGATGACTAGGCTATCGCCAATATTTAGATATATACAGACCCACATAGTTCCACAAATCCCAAATCTCCAAGGACAATCCATTTACTCCTTGCAGTCTTCACATCATGCAATCCAATTTCTCGCGCTAGCTCTTTGCATCTTGTTTTTTTGGGTTCGTTTTCTTATTTGTTGCATCGACAAATAAAAAAAGGAACAATGGAATAACAACGCCACTATTCACATATAGGGTATGTTTACAAACCCTACAGAAAAAGAACTTCATTATATAAACAATGAAGTTCATCACCCATTAATCAAATCTTTTCACACGCCTATGACAATAAGGTGTACCACCCTTCTTCTTATAATGATTTTGATGATACTGCTCAGCAGAATAGAATGGTGCTTTATCTTCCACTTTTGTTGCGACCTTTAAACCTTTACCCTCAAGAATTTTAATAAGTCTATTTACAGTACCCCTTTCTGTTTTGTTGCTAACAAATACAGCAGAAAGATATTGTTTTCCGATGTCGGGACCTTGCCCATCTGTTTGCGTAGGATCATGGATTTCAAAGAAGGCCTTGGCTAAGGTTTCGTAAGAAACTTTAGCAGTGTCATAAAGTACTTCAACCGTTTCAAGATGTCCTGTATTTTTACGAATCACATCGTAATAACCAGGGTTTTTCATGTTGCCACCCATAAAACCAGATGTCACCTCTTTGACCCCTTTAATTTTTTCTAAATAATACTCAACACCCCAAAAACAACCCCCAGCAAAATAGGCTTTAGCCATAGTACTTTTTGTTGCTTTTTTCTTTTTTTGAAAATTGAGGGAAATGGAGTTTACACAATGACGTGTATTTTTCTTCGTAAGACCTTCACCTTTAAAGACATGCCCCATGTGGGCACCACAGTTTGCACAGGTAATTTCGGTACGGCTTCCATCTGCATCTAGCGTCTCTTTGATGGCACCAGGAATGGCATCATCAAAACTTGGCCAACCACAGTGGCTGTCGAATTTATCTTTAGAAGTGTAGAGTGCTGTACCACAGACTTTACAGTTGTAGGTACCATCTTCTGTTGTTTTCACGTATTTACCAGAAAAAGCTCGTTCTGTGCCTTTGTCTATGAGAACATGTTGTTCAAACTTTGTGAGCTTTTTAATGTTACTTTGCCACGGGGCAAAGTCTTGTGCGCCAAACACTCCCATCGTTGCGATGAGAAGTACTAAAAATATTTTCTTCATGTTTTACCTTATATTGTTTGCGATACTATATCCAGTGAAACGTGTAATTTTGATGTACTAATCTCTACTTATCGCATATTTACCAGAACCTATAAGGGCAATAACCAACGCTGACAGAAGGTAAA
>WTAE01000027.1 GCA_013139765.1 Sulfurovum sp. | reverse complement strand
GATGAACGCATTATGCTTGCCATAAAAAGTGACAATATCTTTTCCCTTGAATTTCTTAATACCCTAAAGTCTATCCATGAAGAGTTAGAAGACCAAGTCCCTTACATTGATGATGTCACATCACTCTACAATGTACGTAATACCAGAGGTGAGGGTGACAAACTACTCACAGACGATTTACTAGAACCCATGCCAAGTACGCAGGCAGAAGTCCTTGAAGTTAAAAAACGTGCACTGGCATCACATTTTTATAAAGATTTACTCTTGTCTGGTGATGGCAAGATGACTACTATTATTATAGAAACTGATGCATACTCTCATGTGGGAGAAAAAGAGCGTTCTGTTGAGAGTGAATTCGATGAGTCTTTTGACGATTCCGACACTTTAGTACAAAGTACGACAGAAGATAGAGTATTTTTAACTGACGCAGAAAATGCAGAACTGCTGGAAGTGGTACACCGTATTGTGGACAGTTATAAAGCAGAGGGTTTAGACATTTATGTGGCAGGTTCACCTGCTGTAAATAATGCGCTCAAGGCACAAATGCAGAGTGATATGCAAAAGTTTACTAAAGTCACATTTTTGATTATTATCATCTTTCTTTTTGTCATGTTTAGGCGTGTCTCTGCCGTAGTGTATCCACTATTTGTTATTGTACTTTCTCTTCTATCAACAGTGGGAACTATGGCTTGGGTGGGGGTTGCTTTTAAGCTACCTACGCAGATAGTACCTTCGTTACTCTTGGCTGTGAGCATTGGTGCGACAGTCCACATCTTGTCTATTTTCTTTGATAGATATAACAAGAATGGCGATAAAAAAGATGCCATATCGTACACGCTTGGACACTCAGGATTGGCGATAGCCATGACTTCAGTAACTACGGCTATTGGTGTGGGTTCTTTTTCTGGTTCGGAAGTGGCACCTATCTCTGATTTGGGTATTTTTGCCTCTTATGGGGTGATGGTCTCTTTGTTTTTGACACTCACCTTACTTCCTGCACTTTTAAGTATTACCAAACTCAAAGTAAAACCTAGAAAAACGGTAGGAAAGTTAGACCAACTCATGAAAAAACTCTCTTCTTTTCCGGTGAATCACTATAAGGGGATTATTGTGGGTTCTGCACTTTTGGTCCTTGTCGCACTTTTTGCTTCTAGCCAAATTAAACTTTCACATAACCCTTTGTATTGGTTCCAACCAGGTAATGAAAACAGAGTTTCTACAGAAGTGATAGATGCACAAATGAATGGAACAGTGACCATTGAAGCCATTGTAGATGCAGGCAAAGTAAACGGTTGGAACAATCCTGAAAGGCTTGAAAAACTAAATGCCTTGTCTGATAAGTTTGAAAGCTATGTAGACAGCCATACCCATATTGGTAAAGTAGTCTCTTTGGCAACCATTGTTAAAGAGACAAACAGGGCTTTACATGAAAATAAAGAGGAATTTTACAGCATTCCTAAAAATGAAAACCTTGTATCTCAAGAGTTGTTACTTTTTGAAAACTCTGGTTCAGATGATTTGGAAGATGTTGTAGACAGTCAATTTCAAAAAGCACGTATTACCATTAAGTTACCATGGACTGACGCTGTCAAAGCAGTGACAGTACTGGGCTACGTTACAGATGAAGTAAAAGCTACGTTCCCTTCTGACAGTGTGGATATTACGGGGATGATTCCACTGCTTATTAACACATTTTCAAATGCCATACTCTCTTCTGTGAACTCGTATGTCATTGCTTTTGTACTGATCTCTTTTATGATGATTCTTATCTTAGGGTCTGTACGTTTAGGACTACTGAGTATGATACCAAACTTAACACCTATCATTTTAGGTCTGTTGTTGATGTATGTTGCAAACATTCCACTAGATATGTTTACCTTGCTTATTGGGAGTATCGCCATTGGACTAGCCGTGGATGACACCATACACTTTTTACACAATTTTAGACGATACTACTTAGAGAGTGGTGACGCAGCCAAAGCCATTGAACAAACATTCTTTACCACAGGTAAAGCGATGGTGATTACCACCATTGTCCTCTCATTAGGTTTTTACTCGTACTTAATGGCAGAGATGATTTCTGTACAAAACTTTGGACTTTTAACCGGAACAGTCATTGTTTTTGCTCTTTTAGCTGACCTTTTACTTGCACCTGCTCTTATGATGGTAGCAACAAAAAGAGGCTGGGTAAAGTAAATTAAAAAATAGAAATTAAAAATGAAGGATTATCGTATGAATGGAAAAAAATTATTAATGGGACTTGCTTTAGGCTTAAGTGTATTGACAACAAATGTTTTGGCTGACGATGCAAAGGCTCGGGCTATTATGGAAAAAGTGGATGCTCGAGATGATGGTCAAACTATTAAACAAGATATGCTGATGGTTCTCATCGACAAAAATGGAAACCAACGCAAAAGAGATATGAAGTCATTTACTAAAGATTTTGGGTTAGATACCCATCAAATACTCTTTTTTAAATCCCCAGCAGATGTTAAAAATACAGCATTTTTAACCTATGACTATGACAATTCTAAAAAAGATGATGATCAGTGGTTGTATTTGCCTGCACTCAAAAAAGTGAAACGTATCCCATCTGCTGACAAAAGTGGTTCATTTATGGGGTCAGATTTTTCTTACTTTGACATGACACAAAGAGATTTACAAGACTACAACTTTAAACTCATTAAAGAGACAAAAGTACGTGGACATGATGCATGGATGATAGAGTCTACACCAAGAAATTCTAAAGTAAAAAGAGAATCTGGGTATACCAAAACGGTTGCCATCGTCAGAAAAGACAATTACATGGTGGTGCGTGCCATTAACTACATGAAAAATGGGAAGAAAAAATACTTAGATTTGAAACGTATCCATAAACAACATGGGGTATGGTTGGTGGATGAAATGTTGATGAGCACTAAAAAAGGTAAAAGTACTGTGCATAAAACCATTTTAAAGTTTAAAAACATCAAACTCAATAAAAGTATTAATGACAGTATGTTTACCACACGTAGACTTGAAAAAGGAATCTAAAGATATGAAACACTTTAGGTTACGTTTTGGCATGATTGCTTGTGTCTCTCTCTTCTCCTATGCTAACACTTTTGCTGAGGGTGTAGAAGATGACTTTGCAGACTTTGATGATACTCCTATGGTGTCTGAAAAAGCAGAAAAAACAGAAAAAGTAAAAAAAGCAAAAAGTGAACCTATACCTATAGGTGATGAAAATGATGACATGGATGGTTTTGATGATGAAGGAGAAAGTACGGACACTGTTGTGATTGAGAACAATGTCTCCGAGGAAAACGAGCTAGATGAAGTTCCTGTAGAAGATACATCCTCAGAGGAAGAAAAGTCTAGCTGGATTCCTGGACTCACTGGGAAAATTACAGAGCAAGTGGCGTATTCTCTTTACTCTTCAGCACCTCACAACGACATCTCTTCGGTCAAAAGTACACTGTTTCTGGACTATGAACATAAGTTTGAAAATGGATGGAAGTTAAAAGCCAATGCCAGAGCCTATTATGATGCCATCTACTCTTTGCGTGGTACTTCTAAATTTTCTGCCCAAGAGTTAAAAGAACTTCGCTCAGAAATAGAACTTTTTGATGCTTACCTAGAAGGTTCATTGACAGATAACTTTGATGTCAAAGTAGGGCGTCAAGTAGTCGTTTGGGGACGTTCAGACACGCTTAGGGTTACAGATGTGCTTAACCCGCTAGATAACCGTCGTCCTGCTATGGTAGACATTGAAGATTTACGTCTGCCTGTGACTATGGCAAAATTTGATTATTTTATAGGAGATTGGCGTATTACACCAATCGCTATTTTAGAGCAGAGGTTTTCCAAAAACCCACCTTTTGGATCGGTTTTTAATCCTTCTCCACTTGTAGCGCCATCCACTGAAAAGTATGATGATGTCACTTATGCACTCTCTGTGGGTGCAGAATTTTCTGCATGGGACGTAAACTTTTATGCTGCACGTCTACGTAATGATGAAGGGCAATTGGTGTTACCCTCTCCTACACAAAACACTGCACTTATTAAACATGACAAAATAAACATGTTTGGTACCGCTGTCAATGTTTTAAGTGGCTCATGGCTCTTTAAAACAGAACTTGCCTACTTTGATGGACTAAAATACTTTTCTACTGGAGATGAAGAATTTTCTAGAACAGACTTACTCTTAGGTGTTGAATACAACGGTATTGCTGATACACTCATCTCTTATGACATTGTCTCACGTAACTTTTCTTCTTTTAACCCTAGACTTAATCTGGAAGCCATTCCTTTGAGAAAAAATGACTACCAACATGCCTTTCGTGTGAGTTCTGATTTTATCAATGCCACAGTCACTGTAAACTATCTACTCTCATTGTATGGAGAGAAGTTGGATGAGGGAGGTTTTCAAAGGGCATGGGTGAAGTATGACTTACTTGATGGTGTCAATGTCAATGTGGGTGTTGTAGACTATATTGGTGGCTCTGCACTCTTTGATGTCATCAAAGACAATGACATGATTTTTGCTGATATTGCCTATAGTTTCTAAGTGCGTAAAACAATGATTTGACTTTATATATTAGAAAATATGGTACAATACTCTCACTATCGCTAAGGAAGTATATGTTGAGAATTAATACTATGGCAAGGTTTGTAAGTTTTCTTTTTGTGTTTCTATCTGTAGGGCTTAATGCAACAGAAAAGACACATAAATATGAAGTGGCTTCAGGGATTGTTTTTTATGATATTCAGGGTGAAGCAGCGCTTACACCAGAGACAAACCTTAGCATCTCAGGTACAGCCAAACTGCGTTTTAAAGAGTGGGGTGACATACTCCTTCAAGAGAACAATGCTGAAGTATTGACCACGGGTGCCATACAACACAAACAACAGTTTAAAAGTCTTGTTAATGTACAGCACAATAAAGTAATTACCGTTGATTATGAAAATGAACAACTTTTAGAAGGTAAACGTTCTCTACTGACACTTAATGCGAAAAATGAGCTAGAAGGATTGGTAGAAGATGGAGAAGAAATGGTTGCTGGTTTTCTTTGTACCGTATGGAAAAGTGCAAACAGTAAAAAATGCCTCTATAAAGGGGTGGTTTTAAAACAAGAGTCAACTATTTTAGGTGTTTCGTATGTTAAAGTTGCAAAATCGGCACGTTTTGACATCAATGCCTCCGAAGAAGCATGTCATTTACCAGATTATCCTCTTCAAGATATAGGACTTTTTAAAGACAATCCTAAAACAAAAAATAGCAAAAAAAGAGAAAACCTCTGTAAACTCCTCAACAAGTCTTCGTTTGAAAAAGAGGCGAAAGAGCAGAAATTTTCTACACACAACAGAGAAAATGAAACACGTCAAAGATTTATTAACTATATTGGAAAAGAAATCTTTATGGCACAAAAAGAATTTTTGCCACAGCTACTGACTGTGCTTAAAGAGACACGTGTTTGCTGGTATAAAGCAGAAGATGCAGTAGAAGCAGAAAGATGTTTTGAAAGTTTTAAAAACATGAAAGCAAGTCAAGGGGTAGAGCTTGAAAAAGATTTTTCAGACTGGACTCATAAAGGTAAGGAGCGTGTACTCGATAACATTGAAGATGATATCATCTCTTTTCAATCCCGTATGCCTTGTGTAAACCGTGCGAAGAACATTACAGACCTCTCTTCTTGTATGAAATAAAAACAGTATGAAATTTTACCGTATCTACATTGAAATCACCAATGTCTGTGGTTTAAAATGTTCTTTTTGTCCCACCAAAGAGCTTCCCAATAAAGAGATGGATTTAGACTTTTTTGAGTCTCTCATCTCCCAAGCAAAACACTACACTAAAGAGATAGCCTGTCACGTTGTGGGGGACCCTCTCACACAGTCAAACCTTTCAGACTATTTAGACATCATTCATAAACATGGTTTAAAAGCTATGCTCACAACTTCAGGGTATTTTCTTAAAAAACACTCTTATGAAACGCTTTTTCATCCTGCAGTAAAGCAAATCAATATTTCACTTAATGCTTTTAACAAAAATGACACCTCTTTGAGTTTTGAACAGTACATGACACCTATTTTGGATTTGTGTAAGGAGAAGTTAAAAAGAGAAGAAGAATTGTTTATTAACTTACGTGTATGGAACTTAGACGAAGCGATGTCTGAACGTGCTTTTAATGAAACACTTTTTGCCAAGTTATCAAATGCTTTTGATCACAATTTGTCTTTAGATACAGTCTATGCTGAAAAACCAAAGTCCATACGTCTAGCCTCTAAGATATTGGTACATTTTGACAACTACTTTGAATGGCCCTCACTTAAAAATGAAAATTATGGTGATGGTACGTGTCAAGGCTTGCAGTCTCATGTGGCAGTACTTGCTTCTGGGGTTGTTGTACCTTGTTGCTTAGACTGTGATGGTATCATAGAACTTGGAGACTTAAATAAAGAGAGTTTAGCAGATATTCTTTCATCAAAACGTGCTGTAGCAATGTTAGAAGGGTTTAAAGAGGGGGAAGCAGTAGAAGAGTTGTGTCAAAAGTGTTCGTATAAAGATCGTTTTAACATCTAGGGTGTGCCATGGCACACCAAGACATTTTAATCTAGAGGTGCAATTCTTCTAAATTTAGTCCCAGCAATACTAAGTGAAGCCATCAAACCCTTTTCATTATAGATGAATGCTATGATAGGTTTTTCAAAACTCATTGAAGAAATGTCTTTACTTTTTGCCCAATCTGAAACATTAATGGTACCATCTACACCTGCTTCCCAACCATTACTTTCTACAAAGTTATTTAAAGAAGCTTCAGATAAAAAGGCAATGAGCATAGAGTGTTTTTGTGCACCTGCTTGAAAACCAACAGATGCTGCAGTCATGTCATAGTAATGTTGTGATACACCATCTATACGTAAAGCACCTTCACCATATTTCCCCCCTACAATAAATCCTGCTTTAATGACAGAAGGAAAGACAAGGTAAGCTTTTGTTTTTGGAAGAAAATTTTCTCCTCCAGGAACTTGTTGTTTAAATTTTTCTAACGCAATATCTACAGCTTTGTTAATTTCTGTTTTTGTTTTTGCAAAAGTTGTTTGTGTAGAAATGACTGCAAAGAGCAGTGCAAACATCATAGGTTTTAAGTTTTTCATAATTCTTCCTTGTTTTATGTGTTAGTATTATATCTTATGAAAATTAATGGAGTCAAGATGCAAAAATTAAGTTTAAAAGCCTATGCAGTAAAAAGTAAGATGAGTCTTTTTTCAGTGATAAAAGCTGTGAAGAGTGGAAAAATAAAAAGTAGCACAGAAGAAGTTGATGGCAAAGAGATCACCTACATTTTAGTAGATGAAAATGAAAGTCCATTAAAAATGAAAATTAAACAAGAAGAAACTAACCCAGCTTTCAATGTTGAAGAGACGTTAAAACGACTCATGCAAGAAGTTTCACAACTTAAAAAAGAAGTTGCAGAACTAAAATTGAAATCTGCACAATTTTAAGAAAGGATAAATCTATGAAAGTAGCCTATATCACAGATGAGAGTTATCTTCAACATGACACAGGTGCAACTCACCCAGAGTCTCCAGAACGCCTTAGAGCGATAAACTCTGCCATTGCAGGTTTAGGTACTAAACTCCTCTTTAAAACGCCGCTAATCGCTACAGAAAGCACATTAACACTTGTACACTCTCAGGAGCAAATAGATCGTGTAAAAGAGGCCTCTGATTCTGGACAGACTATAGATTCCGATACCATTTGTTCTTCTGCTTCTTATAAAGTAGCGTGTAAAGCTGTAGGTGCTGGTTTAGCAGCACTTGATGGCATCAAGGCAAAGGTCTTTGAGAGAGCTTTTTGTGCAGTACGTCCTCCCGGACACCATGCCACACCTAATACATCTATGGGTTTTTGTCTTTTTAA
>WTAE01000182.1 GCA_013139765.1 Sulfurovum sp. | reverse complement strand
TCATGAATACTGTGTTTTTTCATCTGTTTGTGGATGTAGACTCTTACAAAATAAATACTATAAAGAGCAAAAAGTAGTGAAATTGCTGAAATGATATATATTGTACTAATAAGAGGTGTTTGCACTTCTAATGTGTCAAAAGCGGTGTGTATAAAATAAAAATTCACACTTAAGAGCACCACTATACCATAGAGAAGCCCCGTAACCTTAAATGATCCCCACACTTTTTGTGTTTTCATATTTGTTATCCTTTGTTATTTCATCAAATTATTTAATACATTATACATACATACTATAAAATATAAATAAAAATTGGATAATTTAAAATATATTTAATAGTGTAATATAGTATTAAATGATTTTAATACTCTTTAAGGTTTAAAAGTGTAGAATCGTACAGGTCAGTTATTGAACTGATACTTTAATTTATTTTAACAGGAGTTAATCATGAGAAACACAAACATGAGACGCGGGTTCACAATGATCGAATTGATCTTTGTAATTGTAATTATCGGTATTTTGGCAGCAGTTGCCATTCCAAAATTAGCAGCAACAAGAGATGATGCAGAAGCATCAACTTGTATCCACGAAGTTGGACAACTTATTCAAGAAATGTCTGCATCTTATACTAAATTAGGTAATGCATTATATACTACTACAGCAGTTGACCAGATTACTAATATTCAAACAGCAGTAACTGGGCAAGATAATGGTATTACAAATGCTAATACTACTCAACTTGCTAGCGCAACGGCAATAAATTATAATTGTGGTGGTGGTCTTGTAGCTGTTCTTACTGGAACTAATGCCGGTGTAGACTTTAACCTTTCCGTAGTAACTACAGCTGTAGCACCGGGGACTGATTCTCCTGCGACTGCTAAAGTTAAGGCAGCAATTTTTGCTGACGTTCTTAACGGATCACTCACTAAAATATATAAACTGTAATTTATAGTTTACGTGTTCCCACGTTTTACGTGGGAGTGCATATTGCATAAAGAAATAACAAAACAAACTTACCCCCCCCTCACTCTCAATTTACTCTTTTCAAAAATATCCTAAATGCTATAAAATTCACTAAGCACCTTAAAAAATAGTAAAAATATAATGATTTTATCAGCATTTTTAGTATAATATAATATAATTAATTATTACTTTAAAAAGGATAAATATGAATACTGCATCAAAAAAAGCATTTACCATGATAGAATTAATCTTTGTGATTGTCATCACAGGTATTTTAGCTTCTATCGTCATACCAAAATTAGCAGCGACACGTGATGATGCAGAAAGTGTATCTTGTGTTAGTGCAGCAGGGCAATTGATTAGTGAACTGTCAGCTAACTATACACGGAAAGGTTTTGTGTCTTTTTCGAATACTAATATTCAAGATATGACGAATATATCAACAGGTGGTGCAAATAGTCAAGGCATTGTAGAGATAGGCACCACAAAGCTAGCGAATAATGGAGATTTAATTCGTTATGAATGTTCACATGAAACAGTCATGACTGTAACAATAGCAAGGTCAGGAGCAGACTTTAATCTTTCTGTGACATCACCAGATCCAGCAACACTTACTGCTCCCGCAGCAGTCAAGGCATCAACAGGTCTTTTGGAAAAGATTTCGGGATTAGTAGTTAGTCCAAAAGTGTATCAATTGTAATATTTTTATGTTATACTAAATAATATTATAAGTTTTTTATAAAGGAATAGAAATGAGTAGTACTTCGAGGAATGGATTTACGATGATTGAGTTGATTTTTGTTATTGTGGTGATTGGAATATTGGCGGCTATTGCTGTACCCAAATTTGCACTAACAAGGAGTGATGCCATTATGGCAAAAGCTAAGGCAACTGTATCTTCTGTCCGCAGTTCTGTTGCGACAGAACGGCAAAAAAGAATTTTACGTGGAAGCTTTACTACGATTAGTAAATTAGGAGTTACTGAAGGAATAGGAAATGATGTTTTTAATGGTTTTGATGGAAATACAAGTAACCCAGTACTAGAGTATGGATCGTTGACGTGTGCCACAGCTTCAAGTACTTCATGTTGGTATAAATCTACGGCTGGTGCGGGTACTACTGCAAGTCCAACTAAATATACATTTAAATTGCCAACAACAGGTGGTGTGGTGTTTTTATTGCAAGATAATAGGTTTGTCTGTGAAGATACATCAGATCCATACTGTATTCAATTAACACGATAAATATCTTTATAATGCTTATTAAGAATTATAGCGATTAGCAGAATATGTACTAACTAAAAAATATAGATAAACCTTTGAAATATTATGAAATAGCTCTTCTTAAGTCAAGTGCACCTAGCTTGACTTACAAGACAATAGAACCATTAAACATCGGTTCTATTGTCTTGGTACCTCTAAAAACCACAGTTAAAGAAGCGGTGGTAACTGCTAAAGTTTCTAAGCCTTCTTTTGAAACAGCAGAGATTATCTCCCTCTTAGATAAATTTTATTCTATGGAACAAATACAAATTGCCAAATTTATTTCAGAGTATTATTTTTCTTCATTTTCTGAGGCAATTTCTTTATTTTTACCGTATAACTATAGCGTGGGCATTCTTGCCCACGATTTGAACGATGTGAAAATAGGTCAATCAGAACTGATTGTTTGTGGGCAGGAATGCCCACGCTACGAGTCCCCGAAATTATCGGACATTCAACATAAAGCCTATGAAGCTATTTTGACAAAAGAGCGTACACTTTTATTTGGTGTAACAGGTTCCGGAAAAACAGAAATCTTCATTTCACTCATGGTAAAAATGATGGAAGAAGGTAAAACTTCTATCTTTTTAATGCCGGAAATCTCACTTACTCCTCAAATGGAAAAGCGTTTGAAGGTTTATTTTGGTGATTCGGTGGCAATGTGGCACTCTAAATTGACCAAGAAGAAGAAAACGGATATTTTGGCAGGTATAGAAGATGGGAGTATTCGCATTATTGCGGGGGCTAGGTCTGCTTTGTTTGTGCCACTTTCTAACTTAGGGCTCATCATTGTGGATGAAGAGCATGATGACTCATATAAGGCAATGACACGGCCGCGTTACCATGCGCGTGATGTGGCAGTGCTTATGGGGCAGAAGTTGGGAGCTAAAGTACTTTTAGCAAGTGCTACGCCATCTATGGGATCGTACCATAAGTATGATGTGGTGAAACTGGACAAGCCTTTTGTACAGACAGAAAAAAGTTATGATTTTATCTCTGGGGATGGCATTAACCATACCATTTTAGATTCTTTACACAACCACTATAAAGCAGGAGATCAGTCTTTACTTTTTTTACCTACACGTGGAAATTTTAAGTACTTGTATTGTGAGTCTTGTGGGAAAACACACCTGTGTCCTTATTGTTCTGTTGGAATGGCTCTCCATAGAAAGTTTAGACATTTAAAGTGTCACTACTGTAACTTCACAGAAGCTATTGTAGACACTTGTACGCAGTGTGGACACCAACCACTTAAAAGTGATCGTATGGGGACGGTGGAAGCGATAGAAGTCATCTCTGAAGCGATTGATGGCATACAGGTAGAGCAGTTTGATAAAGACAGTATTACCACAGCTAAAAAACTCAAAGAAGCTTTGGGGCGTTTTGAGTCTGGGGAGAGTCACTTACTTTTGGGTACACAAATGCTTTCCAAAGGACATGACTATGCTAACATTACTCTCTCTGTGATTATGGGGCTTGATTACATTTTGGGACTTGCAGACTATAGGGCTAGAGAACGTGCGATGTCTCTGCTTTTTCAAATAGCAGGGCGTTCTGGACGGGCTAAAAAAGCGCAGGTCATAGTGCAAACGGGTGATCCTGAATTTTTTCAAACCTATTTGGGGGATTATGAAACATTTATAAAAGATGAGTTGGCATTTTTAGAGATGGCGGACTATCCACCTTTTGTCTCGTTGGCACGTATACTTGTTGCGCATAAAGATGAAGCTAAAGCAGGGAAAATTACTTTAG
>WTAE01000186.1 GCA_013139765.1 Sulfurovum sp. | reverse complement strand
ACTGTCTCTGTAGACATCTCATCTTTTTGATGCATCAATGCAGGTATTTGGTAACGTAATAAAGAGAGCATAGGGCTGATATCTTCTAATTGATTTTGCACAGCGAGATAAATGGCTTTGTCATCTTTGTGTTTGTTAGTCATTTCTGCCAATAACTGGTGTAACTCTTTTTCAGGAAACAAATTAAAGACATTGCTTAGAAAAAGTAAAAATCTATCTTTGAGTTGTGGATTATTGTAGATGGTTTGAAAGTTACCCATGGTACCCACGGGTAAGTTGCTGTCAGTTTGAGCTTGAAGTCTGCCCATACAAGCTAAACTAGCCAAAAAAGTTTTGATTATAAAGTTTCTTCTATCCATAATTATTATATTCTCCTATTTTAAAACAGGATTATGACATAAGTAAACTTAATCTATAGTGTAAAGTGTTACTTTACACTTTTCTTTTATTCTGCTATCAAATCTAAAGTATCATAGAACTCTTCAGGTTCTTGATATCCGTAGAACTGATCTTCTTTTCTCTCTTTACCGTCAGGTCCTATAAAAACAAACCCTGGAGGTCCAAAGATTTGGAACTTTTTCTTAAGCTCAATAATCTTTTTATCTGTGGCATCAGAGATATTGACAGAGACTGCTACATATTTCTCTTTAAGTATTTTTTGCACACGTGCATCTTTAAATGTTGTGTCTCTTAAGTGTTTACAAACAGGACAAGTATCTGTATGGAAAAACATCACCATCGTTTTTCCTTCATCCATAGCGCGTCTTCTTTGAATTTCATACCCCGTAATGTTACGTACTTCTTCATAAGGAAGATGCCCAGAGAGTTTCACTTTTCCACCAGCTTCTTGTACATACTGCACTTCATTAGGCAATGGCGACCAAATATCGTGTTGGCCATAGCCTGCACCCACAAGTAAAATGGTCCCCGATATAAGCACAACAGTCCCAAATGCTTTTTGAAGTTTATGCCAGCCTGTACTCTCAGTACTTAATGCCTGTGTTGCCCCAAGATAGACGGCAATCCCCACAGCGTACGCTCCCCAAAGAAAGAGTGTATTGACCAACTCTAAAGTAGAAAATATCTCTATGGCAACCCCTAAAAGAAGTACACCAAAGAAGTATTTGACTTTGTCCATCCACATGCCCGCTTTTGGGATGAGATAGCCTGCGCCAAAACCGAGTGCGATGAGTGGCACACCCATACCCAGTGCCAAGAAGAACATGGTTAAAGCTCCGAGTGTTGCATCAGAGGTTGAAATAGCAACCGAGAGGAATGAAATGAGTACAGGAGAAACACAAGCACCCAAAATAAGTGCAGAGATCATCCCTAGTAAAAAGACAGCGCCCATTTTTCCACCTTTCATACCTTGAGACTCAGCGTTGAGTTTTGACTGTATAAAAGAAGGCAGTTGGATGGTAAAAAGCCCAAACATAGAGAGTGCCATAAGCACAAAAATAATGCTGACTGCACCAATAGCCCAAACATTTTGGAAGTATGCCTGCAACTGCTCACCCGTAGCCCCTGCCAACGCACCCATAAGAGCATACGTCACCGTAGTACCCAACACATAAGAAGTAGCCAACATCACCGCTTTTGTTTTAGTAACATCTTTACCCTGCCCTGCAATAATGCTCGAAACAATCGGCACCATAGGTAATACACAAGGGGTAAAAGTGAGTAAGACTCCTGAGACTAAAGCACCCAGCATGATGCCTAGTGTACTTGTAGTGGAAGCTTCTCCTGCAAAAAGGTAAGTGGAAGAGAGGAAAATTCCTAAAAGCAAAAAGTGTAACTTCATTTGTTTCATGTTTTGTATCCTTGAAATTAATACTCAAATACTATCTGAGCTTTCTGTATTTTCTGTGTACTTGATAACACAGTAATTGGGTACAATACAGAAATTTAAAAAAGGAAAGTCATGACAAAAGAACGCGAAGGTGAAGTGCTGATGATCGGGCTTTCCATGCTTGAAGCTTGGTTTCCCATACTCTCCATTGTTGCCATGTCTTACGTGGGTGCTTTACATACTTATATGTATAGTTTGGTCATTGCATTCTTTTTTTATATGGCCATTATGTACAAACGTGACCGTTTTAAAGAGCTTAAAAATAAGGCTGCGTACAAAGACTTATTGCTAACGACCTTTTGGATAACCTTCATTTTTACATTCATATTCATAGGTTTACGATACACCACAGCGGGTAACATGGCTGTCATCATCTTTTTACAAGTAGGTTTTTCCTATCTCTATTTTAATGTCTTAGGCAAAGAAAAGATGGATACGATACACCTCATTGGTGCCATCATTATGGCTATTGGAGCATTGGTCATCTTATTTCCAGAAGACTTTGCGTTCAACAAAGGTGACTGGCTCATCCTCATTTCATCTGCTGCTGCACCCATAGTGAACCTCTATCAAAAACGTGCACGTGAGTATTGTTCTTCTGAGACTATACTGGGTTTTAGAACTGTGGTAGGTTTTCCCTTTGTAGCTCTGTTAGCGTATTATTTAGAACCAGCAGTCACGTATGATAACTTCATGTCTGCCTTGCCATACATGTTTCTTATAGCTACAGGTATCTATGTCACTGCCAAGATTATGTGGATAGAAGCGCTCAATCGTCTAACCATCACAAAGCTCTCAGCCATGCTTGCATTGCTTCCGCTATTTACACTCATTTTTGCCTACCTCTACTTAGATGAAGTACCTGAACTTCGTCAAATGATAGGTATCATCCCTGTAATTGTAGGTGGGTATCTGATTACCAAGCCGGTGAAGAGTTAGGGATTATTTCATGGCGGGGTAATCTGTATACCCTTTCTCATCTTGTGTATAAAATGTATCGGGGTCTGCATCATTCAATCCTCTGTTAGTTTTAAAACGTTCAGGCAAATCAGGGTTTGCAATAAAAAGTACGCCGTAAGCCACTGCATCAGCCTGATGCTTTTGGATAGTCGCCTGACCTCTTTCTTTATCATACTCACCATTGCTGATCAGCACTCCTTGATACGCATCTCTTAGGATGGAAAGCTCTACGGTATTTGCCCCATGTTTTATGTCACCTTCAAGTGTATCTACGATGTGAAGGTATGCAAGATCAAATCCATTCAACTTTTCACAGACATAGGTAAAATGTGTTTGTGGGTCAGAGTCTGTCATGTCATTAAACGTACCACTGGGAGAGAGTCTAAGACCTGTTTTATCTGCTCCTATCTCTGCTGTTACAGCTTTTATAACTTCAAAAAGAAAACGACTTCTGTTTTCTATATCTCCCCCATACTCATCTTCCCTTATGTTGCTTCCATCACGCAAGAACTGATCTAGCAGATATCCATTGGCAGAATGTATTTCAACACCGTCAAAGCCTGCTTCTATGGCATTGTTCGCAGCAGTAGCATATTGTTTGACAATATCTTTTATCTCTTCTGCTCTAAGTGCTCGGGGAGTCTCAAAAGCTTTCATCCCCTCCAAAGTGTAAACTTCTCCAGCAGGCTTTATGGCAGAGGGAGCGACAGGTATGTCTCCGTTAAGAAAGTCAGGATGAGAAATCCTTCCTACATGCCAAAGCTGTAAAAATATCTTACCATCTTTGTCATGCACAGCTTTTGTCACTTTTTTCCAGCCCACAACCTGCTCTGGAGTATGAATACCCGGGGTACAAAGATACCCAATCCCCTGCGTTGAAATTTGCGTCGCTTCGCTTATGATCAACCCTGCACTTGCACGCTGTCCATAATACCTTGCCATCATGTCATTGGGTACATTGTCTTCAACACTTCTACATCGTGTCAGAGGTGCCATAAAAATTCTATTTTTTAAAGTATATTTTCCTAATTGTATAGGGGAAAAAAGATCCATCATCGACTCCTTATATAGTCTGTCTTTCAAAGCATAATGAAATTAAGTGCAATGTATGTGTAGAAAATAAGTATACAGATACTACACAGAGATTTGCTATGCTAACACAAAGATAGTTATAAGGAGTAAGGTATGAATTTAAAAGAAGAGATCAAAAAAATGCAAGAAGAATTCAGTGCTCAGATACCTCAAGAGGTTTCTGACATCATGCAAAAGAGTACGGAAGCACTCATACAATCAGGTATCGAAGAGCATTGCCTCAAGGTAGGTGATGAAATGCCAGTATTTACCCTACCCAATGCGATGAACGAACCCATATCCTCAGATATGCTTCTCAAAGATGGTCCACTTGTCATCAATTTTTATCGTGGTGGCTGGTGTCCTTACTGTAATCTTGAACTTAAAGCTTTTCAAGATGTACTCCCTCAAATCAAAGAACTTGGTGCACAACTCGTAGCTATCTCCCCAAACTTACCCGATAAATCACTTTCATCCATTGAAAAACATGCTTTGGGTTTCCAAGTGTTGAGTGATGTCCAAAACAAAGTATCACGTCAATTTGGACTTGTCTATACCCTTGATGTAAAATTACAGCCCTTATACACACAAATGGGCATTGACCTTCCTGAGTTTAACGGTGATGAAAGCTATGAGTTACCTTTACCTGCCACATATGTTGTTGATAGCAAGGGTATCATCAAGTTGGCTTTTGCTCCTGCAGATTACACGCAACGTCTTGATCCAAATAAGGTTATTGAGATACTCAAAGGGTTGAGATAGGAATGAAGTTAAGCCAAATGGTGGCTTCTCTTGGTGTACCATGGCTACAATGTCCCCTGTTTCGTTACGTGGGTAGTCTACTAGTACTTCATGGTTGTATATCTCTAAAGTACTTTCGAAGCCTGCTCATTGCCATTGTTGTCTTTTTCTATGTAGTCAAGTAAATGAAAATGGTTTGGCATAAGACCATAAGCGTGTACTGTCATACCTTTAACCAATGACCAAGTAACACATTAACCACAGCTTCTGTTCGTAGGATCCTTTGTCCTAAGCTAACAGATGTACAACCATGTTTGCAAAGTAAGTCAACTTCATAGTCTATCCAACCGCCTTCTGCCCCTATGCATAGTACCTTTGGCATAGTGTCTTCATTGCTACTCTTTGCAACATCAAGATATGATTTCCAAGATTGTGAAGCATAAGGATGAGCAATCACTGCATTACCTTGCTCTTTATACCCCTTTTTATCTAGTAATAAAGCAGGAAATTCATCTTCAACAAATGGCTTAAAACG
>WTAE01000086.1 GCA_013139765.1 Sulfurovum sp. | reverse complement strand
TGATTTGTTTACTTATATTTGGTTGTCAAAGATCACTCAATAACACTCTTCCTAGCTACTTGCTAGATGTCCATGTGTTGTTGGACGGGAATTATAGCACCGAACTCTCTTATTGTCAAGGGTTTTTTCGAGAATGTGGTAAATTTATCGAAATTCTTTCTTTACTTACATCATATATGTAAAATTGCCTTTTTTTAAATCTCTTTTTTGTACACTGTCACTATGAAAAAATTACTTTTACTCTCACTGACTACTGCAACACTTTTGGCAACGGACAAAACCTCTGTTATTTTTATGATTGGTGATGGCATGGGACCAACATATACTTCTACGTACAGATATTATAAAGATGACAATAGCACACAAAAGATGGATGCTACTGTTTTTGATTCTTTATTCATTGGTATGAATACTACCTACTCTGATAATTCTCTCATTACTGACTCAGCTGCTGCGGCTACTGCATTAGCCACAGGCTATAAAACAAATAATGGTTTTATAGGTATCATGGATCAAAATACCACGCAAAAGCAAACTGTACTAGAATATGCAAAAGAAAATGGCTACCTAACTGCTATGGCAGTGACATCAACACTCACCCATGCTACGCCTGCGGCTTTCCTCTCCAATGGACATCATAGAGATGATGAAGCTGAGATTGCAAAAGATTATTTGTCTCTCACAAAAAGTGGAAAGTTAAAATTTGACTTTTTGATGGGTGGGGGTGAAAAGTATTTTCTTGAAGCATTTAGCGATTTTAATGCTAGAGCAAAAAAAGAAAGCCTAACCCTCTACAGAAATGACTATGACTTTACAAACATAAAAAATTATCCATTTATTGCTTTTACTGCCTATGACTACCCTGCTTTTGCTTTAGATGAAAATAAGGAAAATAGATTTAGAGTGGCTAAAATGACAAATAAAGCCCTTTCTTTACTCGATAATAAAGATTTTTTCCTAATGATTGAAAGTTCTCAAATAGATTGGTGTGGACATTTAAATGATATTGCATGTACAATGGCTGAAATGGAAGACTTTTCACGTTCTGTTACTTTAGCTAAAGCCTACGTAGACAAACATCCGAACACCCTACTCATCGTTACAGCAGATCATTCGACAGGCGGTTTAGCTATTGGGGATAAAATAGATAAAAAAGATGACACAATCTCCGATGAAATCAAATCACGTTCATATATTTGGTATAAAGAGAGTATTCAACATATTGATAGCTCTTCCATAAGTATTGCAAAAGATTTAAATACAAGTAAAGATATCAATGTTACATTTAAAAAACAGACAGGCATCACCCTTAAGAATCACGAATACAAAAAATTAAAATCTACCATTGCATTAAATAAAATAAAAGTCCTCTGGCATGAAGTCAATGTCATCATCAATAGACACAGTAACACAGGATGGACCACCCATGGCCATAATGCAGTGGATGTTGAAACCTTTGCTTACGGTAAAGACTCTGAGAAGTTTAAAGGCTTTATGGACAATACTGATATTGCTAAGAAGATATTTGAAGTGTTGGGCAGAAAAAGTAAAAAGTAAAAAGTAAAAAGTAAATTTTTATAATTTTTTTGATTTGTTGTAGATTTGGCTGAACGAGTGTTGCTGAGTAAGGGAGTGTACAAATTGTACATGACTGAACGAAACAACGCTCGTTCAGTCAAAGATGCAATAAAGCAGAGAAATTAGATTTCTTCTGCTTCTGGAACGTCATATAAGATGTCGTCCATTGGGTGTCTGTACATTGGCATTGCAAGACGTTTTTCATCAAGTACATGACCGATGAATCCGATTGATCTACCAACGATGAAGAATGCGTTAAGTGTACCTGACTCGATAAACTCATTGATCTCTTCTTCAGAATAACCTAAAGCTCTCCACATATCTACCATCAAGATACCGATAGTACCATCAACGTTAAGAATGAGGTTCTCTTTCTTAGACGTAGTCAATGCTTCTACAGTTCTTGCATAGTCAAGAAGTGGTGTAGATGGGAAGTGCTCAGCTGCAAAGTTCATAAGACCTGTAACACGAAGGTCAGGGTTCTTAAGTGACTTAATTCTGTGTCCGATTCCTGGAATTGGCACACCCTCACCTTTCATATACTTCAAGAATCCTTTAGGATCAAGGTCATTGTCATTTGCATATTTGAAGTATTTTGCAGCACCATCAATGGCACCACCAAATCTTGGTCCAATAGTAAGAAGACCCGTTACAAGTGATTCAACTACTGATTTACCTGCACGTGCAGTTACTTTTGCATTGTGCGCACCAGATACTGCTGGACCATGGTCAGCAACAGTTTTGATAACAGTTTCAATAAACTCTGTAGCCCATGTTGGATACTGTTTTTTGAACCATAAAAGTGAAATAACATCACCAATACCTTTTCCAGTGTCAGGTGTAGCAACAGAAGAGATAGGGAAACCAGCGTATGTACACTCTTCTCCTCTATCATCAGAAATAGTACAGATAAACTCTTTACTTCTTCTCACAGTAGGACAAACACTCATTGGTGGTTCAGGGATATCTTTAATAATACCTTCTGCATGAAGCTCTTTATAAAGACCATTAATTATTTCTGGAATATCATTAAAAGATGCTGGTACGTGAATACCTGCTTCTTTCATAGCTAAGTTTTTAGCATCTGCTGTTTCTCTTTCAGCATTTGCAGAAGCACCTGCATGGCCAAATTGAACACCAGAATCATAATATTTAGCAATTGTACCAATACACCATGCAATAACTGGTTTTTTAATAGCACCAGACTTAATAGCATCAATTACTTTATACTCTTCAGTACCACCAACTTCACCTAGAAGAATCATGTACTTAACAGCTGGATTTTTTTCCATTCTAAGCATATTGTCAATGAACACTGAACCAACGAATCTGTCACCACCAATAGCAACACCCTCAGCAATACCATCAGCATTAATAGCGATAATGTTAGAAAGTTCATTAAATAAACCACCTGAACGAGTTACAAGACCACAAGAACCTGCACGGTGAAGTTTAGAGTTTACGATATTCGTGATAGTACCACCAATGTTAGCCACTTTAAATGCACCTGGAGTGATAGCACCCACAGTCGCAGGGCCAATAATAGTTACATTTTTCTCACGAGCTGTTTGGTTCATACCACGAGCTAAACGCTCAGGGATACCTTCTGCTGTAATCATCATAGATGAAAAACCACCAATTTCTAGTGCTTCCATAGTTACATCGTATGCTGTTCTAAAAGATGCAAAGTTTAAAAGTACATCAGCGTTAGCATGAGCAGCTTTTGCATCTGCAGTCGTTTTATATAAAGGAATCATAACTTCATCTGGACCGAAGAAAAATTTCTCAAATTTGTTATTACTCGTAGGTGCAACAATAGCAGCAACTGAAGGAGTTTTTCTCTGAATTGTATAGTCATAGTCTAACATTCTCTGAATTGCAGTTTTGTTGTTATTCCAGAAAATCGCTTGTGTATCTTTTGTATATAATTGTTCCATTATTTCTCCTTACTTCTCTAGTGCCATACGAACGATGTCAGTAACATGCGTTTCTGGTCCGTATACTTCAATATATAGACCAAGTCTATCTGCTGCTGCTTTCATATCTGCAAGACCTTTTTCATAGTTTGGTCCACCACGTCTCACGTAGATTTTAAGATCAATTTCTTTCATTTTGTCAGCATATACTTCGAATGCTTGAATGATACCTGTAAATGTTTTAGCAATATCAGTAAAGTTAGCGATAGCTCCACCGATAATCATCACTTTACCACGACCTGAAGGATCTTTTTCTCTTGTCATTAAGTCAAGAAGCGTTTCAGCATAAAACTTAGTTTCACCCGTTGTTGGACCACCAGAGTACTCACCGTAGTTAGCTAAATCATCGATTCCTGCCATGTCTGCAATAGTATCAGCATAAACAACTGAAGCACCACCACCGGCAACCATAGTCCAGATTCTAGCTTCTGGTTTAAGTAATGTAAGTTTTAACGAAGCACCCGTTTTAGCATCAGCTTCTTCAATAGCTTCAACTTCTGGAGATTTTGCTTCCATACCAAATGCAGTAGGGTATGCAACATCACCCCACTCTTCAACCATCATGAAACCAGCAGTATCATCAAGTTTTGCAACCATATCTAGTAATTCAATTTTACTTCCTTGCATAACGAAAGGATTGATTTCTAGGTATGCAAAGTTTAATTCACGGTATGCTTTAAAGAAACCGATACAAAACTCAGCAAAAGCCGCTTTATCTTTATCAGCTACATCTTTAGGAACATTAGCTCTAATTGCTGTTGCAATTTCATCTTCAGTTGCAGTAATTGGGAATGCCACTTCGATAACTTTTGCATCCCAGTTCTCTTCAATAGCTATACCACCCTCTGCCGACATATAGATAACATCTTCATCACCTACACACGTTGCAGAAACATAATATTCTTCTTTATCTGTATGTGGAGTAAATGGCTCAACTATAAAGTTAGTTAATTTATCAACACTAGGCTCACCAGTAGGAGTATCACCATCAAATGAAAAATAAACTTTCTGATCGCCAGAAGATTTTTCATCTATCCATGAAGCCGCTTTAGCTAAAGTAACATCACCTGGCTTAGCATCTCTAAAAAGAACTAAGTCATTCATACCACGCTTTCCAAATAACATATCTGGTTTTGCAACGAGTTTTTTCTCATTTAACCAAGATTCAGTTTTTGCAACCTCTTTTAGTTCTGATCCACTTTGAACCATTACAGTTTCATATGCATATGTAAAGTCTGGGAAATACTTATCCCAGTGCTTTGCCAAGATTGACTTTGCGTCATATTCTCTAATCGCCTTTTGAGCCATTGAGTTCTCCTTTAGTTTAGTTCTTGGTAGTTTAGCACTAAGTAGTTGTAAGTTTTGTTTATGTGATGTAAATCGTGTAAGTATAGTTAAGATTGTGTATTTTAGAAACAGTTTTACTGCTTCAATTTTTTAAAAATTTCTGCAAAGTAGAATACCATAGTATCTAAGCTGATAGCGTTCTCTTCCTCGTGCATCATTGTAACACGGGCTATTTTCTTTTTTTAACTCTTTTGCTAAAAAGTAAGGTTCATAAATTTTATTTGCAAAATGTTTTTTAGGCTGATCTAAAAGCATATAAGACGCTTTATGAAATACAATGGTTGCGGTACTTAAAAGTAAAATACCAATGACTAGGTAAAAACCTCTTCTATAATACTTTTGGAAAATGGGCAAACGTACGCGCATACTGTTGTTGAGTACATCCAACATGAGTACAACTGAGACCATGACGTAGGGAGCGAAGTCTGTAATACTGACACGTTGACGTACAGAAAGGATTAAAGAAAAAGCCAAAGCAGTAAACGAGATGTACCAAAGCAGTGTTTTTTTCTCACGTAGAAGTATACGGTACATGGTATAGAAAAAATACAAAAAGAGTAGAGGAGAGAAGACAGCAGCATAGAGTCCAAAAATCTCAATAAAATGCCCTGAAGGACGGCCGCCAATTTCAATACCTTTTGCTAACGTAATAAAGGCGATGAGAAAAGCAAATGCTGCAATGCCTAACCTTTTGTCTTTTTCCATGATGGCATACCAGAGCATTGCAATGAAAAAGAGTATGGATGCTTCGTGGATAAAAAAGAGTATGAGCATCAAGAAAGGTAAAGGCCAGTAAATCTTCTTTTCATAAAGTAAGACAAATAACAAAACCACTGGCAAAACAATAATGGAAATGTTAGCCAAGGTAAAGCCAGTAAGAATCCCTGGGAGTACCATGAAGATGGCCGTAGCTAAGTAAGCATCTTTGGGGCGTTCAAAGTATCTTCTTGAGAGTTTATAGAAAAAGCCTAGAGAGAGTAAACCAAAGAGCATGAAAAAGATGCGGAGCCCTAAAAAGCCACCAATTAAACTGTCACCCCAGTGCATAAGTGTAGAGACGACATCATTGGAAGTGAAAAATATCTTTGCTTCATGGGGGCTAATGGGTGTTGAGATTGCCAAGTAAAAAACCGCAATGACATAGAGTGCCAGAACGTAAAAAAAATGTTGTTTTTTCATAAAGGTTTAAAGCTTTAAAAAGTTGTCTAACATTTCATGACCATGTTCAGACATAATAGATTCGGGGTGAAACTGTACCCCGTAAATATCTTTGCCTTTAATCTCTAAAGACATAATTTCACCATCATCTTTAGAATGAGATGTGGCAAGTATACATTCAGGTAACGTCTCTTCTTTTACACTCAATGAGTGGTAACGTGTGGCTCTAAACTCTTTGGGCAAACCTTTAAAGATAGGTGTTGTAGCTTCTACCTCAACCTGTGATGTTTTGCCATGCATCATATGTTTTGCACGTACCACTTCACCACCAAAGGCTTGAGCAATACTTTGATGTCCTAAACAAATACCAAAAATGGGTGTTGTGTCTGCGAATTCTTTAATCACATCCAGTGTTACCCCTGCTTCGTCCGGCGTAGAGGGTCCAGGAGAGAGGATGATTTTCTCAGGATTAAGTGCTTTAATCTCATCAATTGTGAGTTCATCATTACGTATGATTTTTAAATCTGCACCTAATTCTCTACAGTACTGTACTATGTTGTATGTAAAGCTGTCGTAGTTGTCTATCATTAGTACCATGATGTTTCCTCTTATTCTCTCTGACTTTTTATAAAGTTATTTTATCACTATTTTTTTATTAATAAGCTTTTAACTCATTATATAAACTATCTCTCTCTATAGGTTGGAAGCCTGCATTTTTGATGAGGGCTACAAAATCATCTAGTTCCATACCTTTGGCAGATGCTGCGCCTGCTGCTGACTGAATGGATTCTTTTTCTATGGTACCGTCTAAGTCATCACAACCAAACTCTTGGGCAATCAGAGCTAAGTTAATAGATGCCGTGACCCAGTAGGCTTTTATGTGCGGGATGTTGTCTAGGATGATACGTGAAATGGCATAGGTTTTTAGAACCTCTTGTCCTGAAGGGAAGTTACAGTTTTTCATGTAATTGTTTTCTCTTTGGTAGACCAAAGGGATGAAAGCATTAAAACCACCTGTACGGTCTTGCAAGTCACGTAAACGTATCATGTGGTCTACACGGTGTGCTCTTGTTTCAATGTGTCCAAAAAGCATAGTTGCATTGGACTCTTTTCCTCTGTTGTGCCATTTTTCGTGAATGTCTAGCCATTGTTCGGAAGTGACTTTACCTTTACAAAGGTATTCACGTACACCTTCATCAAATATTTCTGCACCGCCACCTGGCATGGAGTCTACGCCTGCTTCTAACATCATGTCTAGAACTTCATCGTAAGAGTGCCCATACTCACGTGTTAAAAAGTCGATTTCGGCTGCAGTCATAGCTTTGACATGTAAGTTGGGGTATTTGGCTTTGATTTTTCTAAAAGCTCCCATGTACCACTCTACACCATCGTTAGGGTTATGGGCAGAGACTAAATGCATTTCTTTAGCACCAAGGCTGACTGAATGGTCTACAATGTCTAAAATTTGCTCATGGCTCATAGTATACTGGTTTGGGTTTTTTCTTGTGGCAGAATAGGCACAAAATTTACACACATCTGCACAAACATTGGTAGGATTAATGTGACGGTTGATGTTGAAGTAAGACTTTTTACCGTACTTTTCTTTACGGATATCGTCAGCCAACTCACCTAAAGTGTAGAGGTCTAAGTCATACAGTGCTTCACCCTCTTCTTGACTGAGTCTCTCTTTGTTACGTACTTTGTTAATGAGTTGCTCTTGTGTGGTCAAATCCATTGCTTATTGCCTATCAGTAATTTTTGCTATTATATCAGTAGAACCTTAGCTACTTGTCAATAGGTTAAACATTAGGAGTTACTAAGTGAACAAAGTAAAAGCCCAGATAGAGACACTGTTGTACGAAAATGCTGCAGATTTTGAAATAGCAAAAGTCTTAAAAGCAGAAATAAAAACATACTTTGACACCCTTGAAGAGACATTTGCCACTTCTGGGGGCAAAGACTTTCTAGTAAAACACAGTAAAAAGATTGACAGCATTCTCAAACTTGTCTTTAAAGTAGCACATAGAAACATGTTTGGTGACTATATGCCTATGAAAAACTCGCTTCCTGTGGCTATGGTAGCTTTAGGCTCTTATGGTCGTGAGCAACTTTGTGTGCACTCTGACATTGACCTGATGTTTGTCTACAAAGAAGTGCCTGGCTACAACACGAAAGAGATGATAGAAAAAATGCTCTACATCCTTTGGGATGCTGGACTTAAACTCGGACACCGTGTGCATACAGTAGATGACCTTTTTAACATTTCTAAAACAGACATTACCATAAAAACAGCACTCATTGAGTCTAGGTTTATTGAGGGTTCACAGTTTATATGGACAGAGGCACAAAATGCTTTGACTCAAATACGTTATGATGACCCAAGTGCTTTCATAGAAGCAAAACTCAAAGAGCAAAAGATGAAACATGAAAAGTTTCCTCTTACCATGGAACCTAACCTCAAAGAAGGTGTGGGTGGTTTTCGTGATGCCAACTTAGTCTACTGGATAGGAAAAGTACTTTTTAATACCAATAACATTAAAAACTTGCCACTCATAGTTGTCACAGAACAAGAGTACAGGGAGTTTCGTATTGCTTTGGAGTTTCTTTTCCGTGTGCGTTCTGCTTTGCACTTGGTTGCAGGGAAGAAAGAAGACACTTTAAGACTTGACCTCATTCCTGATGTGGCAAAATTCCTAGGCTATGACCACAGTAAAGAAGCACACAGGAAATTTACCAAAAGAGTGACGGGTTCACTAAAAGTCATTCGGCTCTATAGTATTATATGGCTCGATATATTGAGCCGTGGTTATGTTAAAGAATCCGAAGATAGGTACCTTGTTTACCCAACTGCTGAGATAGATGATGTCAATGGACTTGTAGGCCAACTCTGTGACTACGCCCATAGTCCTTTTGAGGCCCATGCAACTTTTTTACAAAAACTCATTCATGCCTCTAAACCTGAGCAGCTCACTCCTGCGTATTATGAAAATATACGTAAAATATTTTACCAGAAACATGCCTACTCTGTTTTAGATACCCTCTCTTATGCGAAACTTCTCAAGTACATCATCCCTCCCATTAAAAAAGTGGTGGATTTACCCCAATTTGATGGCTACCACCAATACGCCGTAGACATACACTCTTTAAAATGTTTAGAACATTTAGAAAACATTAAAGACCCTTTTATACGTACACTTTTTGATGCCCTTGACCCTGATGAGAAAGCCATGTTAAAAATAGTGACATTTTTACATGATGCAGGGAAAGGAAGAGAAAAAGACCATCATCTTGTAGGTGCCACACTTTTTAAACTCTTTGCCCGTGACTTAAAAATGAAATCCTCTCTTATAGAAAAAGGTGTGACACTCATACACTACCACACACTCATGTCTAACGTTGCTCAACGTCAAGACTTGCACAGTGAAAAAACCATTTTAAAGTTCGCTTCTCACTTTCAGAGTAAAAAACGCCTAGATCTTATTTATATTCTGACTTATGCTGACATGTCTGGGGTAGGACGAGATATATACAACACCTTTACTGCTAAACTCATCAAAACACTTTATAGACAGTCTATTGAGGCATTGGAACATAAAGAGGCACTTGGGGAAACGGCTAAACGGGTGAAAAAAGAAAGATTACTCAAAGAAAATCCTTTGTTTTTAGCCCTCAAAAAGTCTGAACAAAAGAAAATTTTAGCCATTCCTTCTAACCTTCTTTTTACCCGTTACACTTCATCTGAAATTGTGGAAATAGCACAAAAGGCATTTAACCTTTCTGCCTATACCTATAGCTTAAAAAACAGCTCTTATTTAACCATTGAAATTTTGCGTGAAAAGTCTTTAAATCTTGGCTACTTACTTACTAAACTTGCACATTTGGGTGTACGGAACATGGACATTGTTAAAATTTTTGATAACGCTAAGTATTTTAAAATAGACTTTACAGAAAAAGTAGAAGAAGATGACTTACCTCGCATAGAGCAAATCATAGAAGATTCTTTTGTTATTTCGGAGAGAGGGACATTAGCCAGTCCACTTATTGAGAAAGATGAGATACATATAGACTGTAAACACTCAAACAATTATGCTGCACTCTACCTAAACTGTAAAGACAGGAAAGGTTTACTTGCCTATGTGATAGACCTTTTTGATGCCATGGGAATTGAAATTGCCACCGCAAAAATACATACATTAAAAGATATAACCAAAGATATCTTTCTCATCGAAAAGAATGGAAACTTTTGTCATAATGTTGACATAATAATAGAAAAACTTACCAAGGGCTAAAGATGTGTGGAATTGTAGGGTATTTAGGGTTAAATGAGAAAAAAGAGATTTTGCTTGATGGTCTTCAAGAATTAGAATACCGAGGCTATGACTCTGCAGGGATTGCTGTCATTGAAGGTGAGAAACTTAACAACTTTAAAGCCTTAGGAAAACTCGAAAACCTTAGAGAAAAAACCAAAGCGTATCACACAGAAGGTTTTGGTGTCTCCATTGGTCATACACGTTGGGCTACACATGGTAAACCCACAGAACTGAATGCCCATCCACATGTTGGTGCGTACTCTTATGTGGTACATAACGGAATCATTGAGAATTATCAGGCTCTAAAAGAAGAGTTACAAGCAGATGGTGTAAAGTTTTTAAGCCAAACAGACACAGAAACCATTGTACATCTTTTTGAAAAAAACAATAAAACTGCAAACACTGTTTTTTCTGCTTTTGAAGAAACAATTGAAAGACTTGATGGGGCCTATGCCACTTTGCTCATCACAGAAGCAGATGCAGATACCATTTACTTTGCTAAAAATGGTTCACCGATGCTCATTGGGTTTAATGGTGATGATGTTTACTTTGCATCATCAGATACGCCTATTATTGGTAAAGCCACGGAAGTGTATTATTTAGAAGATGGTGACTATGGGTATGCCAGACAGGGTGAAGTAAAACTTTTTGATGCCAAAGGTGAAAAAACTTTCACAAAACAAGCCCTCACAGCAGACAAAGTCTCTGCACAAAAAGATGGCTTCCGTTTCTTTATGGAAAAAGAGATTTATGAACAAAGCCATGTGATGGGTGAAACCATGATGGGACGCGTTTTAGATGAAAACATTGCTTTTGACGAACTAGACGCTGACTTTTTTAAAGACATTAAAGCCATCAAGATTTGTGCTTGTGGTACTTCATACCACTCTGCACTCACCTCTTCTTACCTTTTTGAACGTTTGTCTAAAATTCGTTGTGACATTGAAATAGCTTCAGAGTTTAGATACAAAGAACCATTACTTACAGATGATACACTTTTCATTACCATTTCACAAAGTGGTGAAACAGCAGACACACTTGAAGCACTTAAAATGGCAAAACGCGCAGGACTTAAGTCTTTGAGTATTTGTAATGTTGACAATTCTTCCATCATAAGAGAGAGTGATGCAGCCATTTTAACCCGTGCCGGTATTGAAAAAGGTGTAGCAAGTACCAAAGCTTTTGCCACCCAAACCATGGTACTTTGGATGTTGGCACTGTATGTCGGTCAAGAGAAGAAAAGCATTAGCAAAGAGGTGTTAAAAACAGAAATTGAAGCCATGAGAAAAACACCTAAATCATTGTTGGTAGAAGAGAAATTACACAGCCAACTTACGCGTATGTCTAAACGTTATTTACATGGACATGGGTTTTTCTTCATTGGCCGAGACATCTTCTTTCCTTTGGCACTTGAAGGCGCACTCAAACGCAAAGAGATCTCTTACTTCCATGCAGAAGGTTACCCAGCAGGGGAAATGAAACATGGGCCTATTGCTTTGGCAGATAGCACACTTTTCACCATTGCACTTATGCCTAAGACAATGCATTATGAAAAGATGAAGTCAAATGTTGAAGAGCTAAGTGCCAGAGATGCAACCATTTTGGCCATTTCACCTGAGCCTTTTGAGCTTGCAGATGACTTTATACAGACAAATTATGATTCCCACCCTATGTTAGAGTTTTTTGAGATGATGGTGGTGACACAATTGTTGGCACTTGAAATTTCTGTTAGACTTGGGAATGATGTGGATATGCCTCGGAACTTGGCGAAGTCTGTTACCGTAGAATAACCGTAGGGGGCGATTGCCATCGCACCGTATAAAAATATTCATACAAAAAAGTTTTATTCCAAATTAACCTTGAAGGTGCGATGGCAATCGCCCCCTACAAATTGTCTTTAAACCACTCTGCACATAAAGCTTTATAAATTACT
>WTAE01000221.1 GCA_013139765.1 Sulfurovum sp. | reverse complement strand
TGAGAATAAAACCTCTTATTTAAAGAAGTAATCACAACTTTATGTTTTGCAGAAGAAGCATGGATAAACTGATTGTTTCCAATATACATACCTACATGATTCACATACCCTTTACGTCTTTTAGACGTATCAAAGAAGATTAAGTCACCTTTTTGTAAATCTTTTCTTGCAATATGTTTACCATATTTAGATTGTCTAATAGAAGTACGTGGGATTTCGATACCATTTTTTCTATATACATATTTGACAAAACTAGAACAGTCGTAAGTGTTACCTCTTCCTGAAGCACCCCATACGTATCTTTTACCTAATTTCCTTTTAGCATCTTTGGTAAGTTTTTTACATTTTTTAGAACTTTTACCTGTGAACATATCTGTTAATCTAAAGCTATTACTACTCTTCTTGGCTTTAACTACTTTGTTTTTTGATAGTTTCGTGCTCTCTAAGTTTGACAAAGAAGAAGCTAAAGTACTACCACTTCTAGTGCTTCTCGTGCTGCCTTTAACTCTTAGAACTTTACCTAGTTTTAACGTCTTATTCTTGTTCAAGCCATTAAGTTTACTTAGTTTAGAAACAGATGTGTGGTGTTTTCTTGCGATACTTGAGAGCGTATCACCTTTTTTAACTTTATACTTTGTAGTGCTTGTATATGTTTTAGTCGCTTTACCAGGTACAGAAATAACTTTACCTACTTTAAGGACTTGCCCTTTTTTCATGGCATTGGCTTTTCTTACTTTGGTAATAGTAGTGTGATTCTTGTTGGCAATGCTTGAAAGTGTGTCACCACTTTTAATTTTATATTTAAAAGTTTTGGTTGCTGCTTCCACTGTCACCGCTGCAAAAGATACGGTTAATAATAATAGACAAATTTTCTTCAAAAGTATACTCCTTGTATAGGTAAAAAGATTATAAATTTCCTCTAGCTATACTTAAGTATACCAGAAGTTTTAATCTTTCTTTATAAATGTAATATTGATGAGAAGAAGGTCACGCTAGAAGTTTTCACTCTACGATAGGTAGCTTGGCAATCTTTAATCTCTTAAAGACCCATTACTTTCTGTCTCTACTTCACAGTAGGTTTAGCTTTTTTCATCATCTTAATAACTATAGTATCTGAAAAACTTTAAGTAGAAATTAACTACAGCTTAATTAACTCTTAATTTTTTAGCTGTGTTACGATGTAGTCAGCCACCCTAAATGCGTTGGCGTAGATGGTCCAAGTGTAGGCTACGGAACCACCTGTAGGCATAAAAGAGGCATCCGCAACAAAGAGGTTTTCAACGTCATGGCTTTGACAATATTTATTCAGTACAGATGTTTTTGGATCATTACCAAAACGACATCCCCCTGCCACAAGGTTCTGTGAGGGAGAAGAAGAGATGCCTGAGTAAATGTTTTGTGCACCCATCTCTTCAAGTATCTTTTCACATCTCTTCGCAATATACATTCCTACTTTGACATCTTGCGGGTGCCCCTCCACACGTAGTTTTCCTACAGGCATGCCGTATTTATCTTTGTGCGTAGGATCTAGGGAGACAAAACAGTCATCATTCGGAAGCCAGTCATTAAAGATTTCAAAACGTATACTCTTTTGATCTTTTAAACGTTTGGTGACACGTTCACCCAACTCCGTACCCCACACAAGTTTGTCATTGCTGTAGTTATTTTTGCGTGCACGGGTAATAATATTTTGGTGTTCAAACATAAATTCAACCGAACCCCCTTTAAACTTTCCATCCCACCAGTGGTCCACAAAGTACCAGTCTAACACGGTACGGTTTACAAAAAGTCCTGTGGTCATTAAGTCAGAAAAAGAAATCTCTTTCAGGTGATCTTTGTGAAGCTCCCCCTGTCCAGAGCCACCCCCAGAGAAAATAAGGTTTTTACCTAACTCCCCTGAAGTGTTTCCTAACCCATTAGGATGTAAGTCATTTTTAGAGTTTAACAGTAGTCTCGCACTCTCATGGGCTTGGGCAGCGACTACAAACATTTTACCTTCTATGCGTTTCTCTTTTCCCGTAATGGTATCGACCACCACAGCATACTTTACTGCCTCTTTCTTTTGTGTATGTAAGTACTTCACATAGGTATTGCTCATGAGGGTTAAGTTGCCTGTTGCCAGTGCAGGCTTGAGTAGCGCTTCACGTGAAGAACCTTTGGCTCCAGAAGAACAACCGTAAGATCCACAAAGGTTTGAGTAGTAACAGGCCTCACGGCCTGGTATGTCTTTAGAGAGTACTGCCCTCGCTGTCACCAAAGATTTTATGCCTAAGGTTTTACAACTTTTGTCAATGAGCTTCACCACAGCATTCTCTTTGGTGGGAGGTTGACTAAAGTTTGGCGTACTTCTTGGAGCTTCATATTTATGTGCTTCAAAATGTCCTGAAATCCCTACCAACTCTTCTGCCAAAGTATAATACGGCTCCAACTCATCATAAGAGATAGGCCAATCCACTACGTTAGCCCCATCAATGGCACCATATTTGGATTTTAAGCGAAAATCATCAGGATGTAAGCGGTGTAACATGCCTGACATAAAGTTTGAAGAGCCCCCTACAATGTTTCCATTCCAAAAACTCCAACCAGACTCATAGGTAGGCGTTGCCACCCACTTACCCTCTACTTTCTCTTCAATGGTATGGTACTCTTCAAAAAGATTGGGGGTAACCAAGTCACGTCTACAGTAGGCCAATTCGTCTTTTGAGAACTCTTCTCGTTTCATAAGACGCCCTTTTTCAAGTACCGCCACTTTAAATCCTGCTTTACAAAGCGTGTACGCCACAGCGCCACCACTGGCACCAGAGCCTATAATTACCACGTCATACATCTAAGCTCCTATATACTTGGTTTTAGGTCGAGGGAAGCCGCCATAGGAAGATACAGCTTTCCACCCTGCTTCTTTCACATTGGAGCCATAAATAGGGTCAGAAAACAGTGCTTCCATACTCAAAGTCATCATGCGGGAAAGCCAGTTTGAGCCATAACTTGTCTCTTCATAGGCACGCAAAGCTTTCTCTTTTTCTTCTTCAGTCATAGAAACAAACTTCCCTTTTTCACGTTTTTGTAACTCTTTTGCACCTTCAAGGACAAAAGCTTTGATATCTCTATCATAAGCAGGATGAGAAATGGTTTCAAATAAAAACGTGGTCATTTTCATGGAAGTTGCATCCGGTAAAAGACTTTTTTCGGGAAACATATGGGCTTGCACCGCAGACAAAGTATCGACAACGCTGTCAAACTCTTTTTCAAAATCAGAGGGGGTTTCTGCTTTGAGGTACGGCGTAAGACCCAAAAGGGAACCCAATATCAAGAAGTCTCTTCGTTGTATCATCTTGGACACCTTTACCTAAATTTATTTGCACTATCTTAGTCTACATTTGTGTACTCTCGGTGCAATAGGGTACACGAACGTTCCACAGATACATCTTATACTGAGAGCCGAATAAATTAAAAAAATAAATAGGAGACACAATGAAAAATTTAATCTTTTCTTCACTCGTAGGTTTAGCACTCGTTGCTTTTACAGGATGTGCCAATGGAAACGATGCAGAAGCAGCGAAATGCCAATCAGGTAAATGTGAAGGTGCAAAAAAATGTGCAGGTGATAAAAAATCTGATGCCGCCAAAAAATGTGATGCTAGTGGTAAGTGCGGTAAATAGTACCTCGCTAAACACTACCTCCTCAAATACCCTCTTATGAAAGTACTATCTTTGTAGACTTTCATAAGATACATTCTTCTTTTAACTTTCTTTTTTATTTCATTCCCCAGAATCTTCCCTTCTTCTCCTCTATCCTAAAAAATTAATACACAAAGAGTACACGTCATACCTACTATACTTACACTGTTCCAACATCTATCGTACAAAAGGAGTTCTGATGTTAAAGACTATCTATCCTGTTATTAGAAGCATTTTAAGTCAAGGGCAGAGTATCTCTCTGTTTTTAGCAAGATTAACGCTTGCATATGGTTTTTACCAACCAGCAATGGAGAAATGGTCTAATATCTCTGCTGTTGCTGAGTGGTTTAGTACTATGGGTATCCCTCTTCCCACACTCAATGCCTATATGGCAGCCACCACAGAACTGCTAGGTGTCATACTCCTCACCTTAGGTCTTTTCACCAGACTCATTTCGATTCCCCTTATGGTCATTATGGTTGTAGCCATTGCTACAGTGCATATTAGCCATGGTTTCTCCGCTGGAGATAACGGATTTGAAATTCCATTGTACTATATGTTATTTTTAGCCCTCTTTGCTTCTTTAGGAGCCGGAAAACTTAGCTTAGATTACCTCTTATTTGGTGATGAGCAATAATTAAATCAAGGAAATGATGATGAAAAAAGTATTAGTATTATTAGGAGCATTGGCTCTAACATTTACACTAGCAACGGCAGAAGGAAAATGTGGAGAAGGTAAATGTGGCGGTGGCGACAAAAAAACTGAAAAGAAAGCTGACGCTAAATGTTCTGGTGACAAAAAATCAGAAAAAAAAGCTGAAGGTAGCAAATGTTCTGGGGACAAAAAATCAGAGAAAAAAGCTGGCGCTAAATGTTCAGGCGATAAAAAACCTGAAGGCAAATGTGGCAAAGGTAAATGTGGTGGGGATAAATAAGAGTCAACACGTACTCACCTAAAAGAGAAAGTGGATAATTTCTACCCATTACCCCTCTCTTTCTAAATCCTAGTAAGCCAATAGGCTTACTGGGGTTGTCTCTCTTCCCTAAATCATAGTATAATCTATCTAAATATGTAGATAAAGGATTCACTATGAAATATATTACACAAACACTTATCACCATTTTATTAGTACTTTCTTTTACAGGCTGTCAAGACAAAGAGACTGAAGCCAAAATACAAGCTGCCCATGATGCCCAAATTGCAGCACAAGCGAGAATGGAATTACTTGTGGAACTTGAAAAAGAAAGAACATCAAGCCCTCAATCAGAACAAAATGAAAAACTCAAAAATATGGGTATCACTATTGATAATGATATTATCCGCATTGATACCAATAAAAGTAAAATGTTTCTCAAAAACTTTTCAGAAAAAATGGCTAAACATTTACAAAAAGCTTCAGATGACTTACACAAAGGTGTCATCGAGACAAAAGAAGCTGGCATTGACATTAGCGATGAACATATTCACATTGACTTAAACAAAACCAGACATTTTTTACAAGAGTGGAGTCAACAGTTTAAAGTACTCGTGGATGATATCAATGAAGTCACAAGCACACTAGAAAATAACATAAGTAACTAAAGGAACACCATGCAACAAATAGATATGAACTCCGATGAATTTCAAGCCGAGTTAGAAAAAACTTGGACCTTTGTAGACAAAGTCAATACACAATTTGGTTTTGTACTAAACCCTAACGAAGAAGTAAACGAAGGTGTAGCCATGGGACTGGCACGCAATAAACTCCTTTATGGGAAACGATTTTGTCCTTGTTTCATGGTGATTGGTGAAACCAAAGAGGAACAAAAAACAGCAGATAACCGCATTTGTCCTTGTAAACCTGCTTTGGAAAAAGAACTTCCTGAAGATGGTACTTGTCATTGTGGTATTTTCTGTACGCCTGAGTTTGCCGCAGCACAGGTACAACATGAAGAGATAGAAGAAGCGGTACATGCCCACTCTACAGGCCTCACCACTGAACAAGCTGAGATACTCATCAAACAAGAGCAACTCGACGGAGATGAACTAGAAGCCCTCATCGAAGCCAAAAAACTAGGCATGATCCACTTCACCCTTGTAGACACAAGAGAACATATGGAGTTCCAAATGGGACACATTGTAGGTACCGACATCCTCATACCAACCTCTCAATTTTACGCCAAAGTAGAAGAGATTGTAGGCAAAAAATCAGAAAATATCATTGTCGACTGCCACTCAGGAAGCAGAAGTTACCAAGTACAACACGCCATGAAAGGCATGGGTTTTGAAAATGTCTGTAACCTAGCCCCAGGAATCATTGGCTTTTCCGGAGAAACACAGCGTGGCTAGCCACGAGTGAATAGTAGTTTGACACATTTTAAATAGTGTGTCAAGTATTTTTCATCCAAAGGGAAATCCCTTCCCCCTACAAAAAGTAAATCAACAAACATCCTCATTAGCCCGCGTCAGCACTTTGTGCTTTTTTCTTTTGGATTCATTTTCTTTTTTTGCGCATTGCAAAAAAGAAAAGGAATGAAGAAAACTCAAACCAAGTTCAAACAATAATAAAAGTTAAATGGGAAAATATGAGGAGTAAAGACTCCTCATGAAGAAAAGATGTTTAATAAAGTAAGGCTACCTATTAAGAAGGTCTTCTTGCACCTTTATAACGCTGAGAATAAAACCTCTTATTTAAAGAAGTAATCACAACTTTATGTTTTGCAGAAGAAGCATGGATAAACTGATTGTTTCCAATATACATACCTACATGATTCACATA
>WTAE01000092.1 GCA_013139765.1 Sulfurovum sp. | reverse complement strand
TGCTGTTTGAGGTTGAAATAATCCTTCTTTCATTGCGCTTATTCCACCTGCAAAACCAGTGGAGTCACTAGAAAATGCATAGGGTAAAAAAATCCATTCTTCACTTTTTGTTAGATTAGCATCTTCTTTCATTGCAAAAGGCTCAGCAAATAGTATTGTGGTGAGCAAAGATGAGATATATAAAAGTTTAGGAAGTGGTTTGATAATATTCATTATTTATTATAGCCAAAGAATAGTAAGTTTTCTAAAGTGAAATAGAAAAAAGATTTAGTAGAGGCATGACATAATTTTGGCTATAATATATAGAATAGATTAACACTTTAAAAGGCAGGAAAAAGACATGGATATTAAACAGTGTAACACACTTGAAGAAGCAAGAATAGCCATTGATGCAGTCGACAAAGAATTGGTAACACTTATTGCAACAAGAAATGAATATATTAAACAAATTGCCCACTTTAAAAACTCTGTAGAAGAGGTTAAAGCGGAAGATAGGATTTCTGAAGTCATAAACAACGTAAGAGAACAAGCCATCTCTTTAGACCTCTCACCAAACCTAGTCAATGACCTTTATGTTCGAATGATAGATGAAATGGTAGAGAGTGAAATCTCAGAGTTTAAAAACGCTCAGCGTTTTTAGTTACTCTTCTTCTTTTTCTTCGTCGTCATCTCCATCGGGAATGACAGCACCTACTGCTGAACCTGCCACATCAATGGTAGCACCCGCAACAGAACCTGCAATAGAAATAGGTGCTGTGACAATTTGTGTACATCCTGCAAAAAGAAGGACGAAGAGAGAGAGTGTGAGTAGGGTATTTTTTAAGTAATTTTTCATGGGGTATTTTAACATACTTTTCTTTGTGTATCCGAGACATTGTGTAGTGCTTTGCACAGTGAGTATGCTACACTACAAGTCAGATAAGTATAGAAGGTTTTAAATGAAAATATTGTTGTTAGAAGATGATGTGATTTTACAAGAGATTATTGAAGAATTTCTTGAAGAGTGTGGCTATGAGGTTGAAAGTTATTTTGATGGTGAAAAAGCTTTAGATGCAATAGGTACAGGTTCTTACGACATGTTACTCTTAGATGTCAATGTTCCAAACATTGATGGCTTTGAAATACTCTCTTATTTAAGAGAGATTGGAAACACCACACCTGCTATTTACATTACTTCCCTTGCTGGCATTGAAGACTTAAAAAAAGGGTTTGCACTTGGCGCAGATGACTACTTACGCAAACCTTTTGAACTTGAAGAACTCAATGCTCGTATTGAACACATTGTGAGACTTTACCGTTTACAAGAAGAGATAGAGTTCGATGGCATGAAATTCATCCCTAAAGCACATCAGCTTATTGTGGGTGATGACGTCATAGAGATGCGCCAAAAAGAAGCACAGGTTTTAGAATACTTTATACGTAATGCAGGAAAAATTATCTCTTGTGATGAAATTATAGAAAATGTTTGGGAAGATGAGAATGTGCCTACACATGCAACGATTCGTACCTATATTAAGAACTTAAGAAAAATGTTCACCAAAGAGTATTTTAACAATATTAAAGGAGAAGGTTATCGTTTTAACATCGTATGAGAGGTCATCACTCTTTAGGTTTTTATCCGTTTATTTAGTTTCAGTGTTTATTTTACTAAGTATTATTGGCTATCTATTTTTTGAAAACAACAGAGTTTCAATGACAGCTGCGATGAAGTTTGAAATGATGTATCAAGCCCGTAATTTAAGTACAGATATTGTGATGGAAGCAATGAAAAATGATCAAGCTGATGCCAATGCCCTCAAACCATTTAACAAAACAAGTTTTCTAAAAAACCTTAAACATTGCCGTTTTCAGGCAGGGTATTATGATGAAAATGAAACACCAATTTATACAGAAATAGATGACATAAGTGACTTCAATAGTGACTTTTTCATTAAAAACATGAAATGTTACACGGTTACAGAAGATAAAAGTGAACATTTAGGTGTGCGTTATATTGTCTTAAAAGAGAATGATTTATCCAAAGATTTAGACGCATTACGTGTGAAAATTATAGGGTATTTGGTTTTATCGTTTATCTTGATGGGAATCGTGGGGTATTTTTTAGGTAGATTATTTTTACAACCTGTACGTGAGCAGATAGAATCACTTGATCAATTTATCTCTGACACTACGCATGAGCTCAATACACCCATCTCTGCAATACTCATGACCATACAGTCACTCAAAGATGTAGACTCTAAGAAAATGAAGCGTTTGGAAGCTTCTGCAAAACGTCTCAGCACTATGTACGGTTCTTTAACCTATAGACTTGAAGGGGGTGTGGAACCTTCTGAAGATTTGTGTTTGGCTGAACTGATTCAAGAGAGGGTAGAGTTTATCAAGGAGCTTAGTGATTCAAAACGTTTAAGTGTTTTATTGGACTTGGAAGCGACCAAAATTCATATGCCTAAACGTTCGGTACATCGACTTATTGATAACCTTATTTCAAATGCGATTAAGTATTCAGATCTTGGCGATAGCATTCATATACGTTTAAAAAATAATGTACTCGAAGTAGAAGATACGGGTATAGGCATTGATGAAAAGATGAAAGCTGATATCTTTAGACGGTATTACCGTGCGAATGATGAACGTGGTGGGTTTGGAATTGGTTTAAATATTGTACTTTCTATTTGTAAAAAGTACAAAATAAAGTTGGGCTTGGTATCGAAAAAAGGTGAGGGGTCTACCTTTAAACTAACCTTCCCAAAAGTGAAATAACGTCTGAACGTTATTCGACTGAGTCCATAAGGATTTCAATAATGTCAGTCATGGTCAAAATACCTTTGAGTTCATTGTTGTCAATGACTAAAAGACGTTTGATACTAGACCTTACCATCATTTTGGCTGCATACTTTACATTGAGGTCTGCAGAGACAGAAACTGCAGGAATGGCTGCAATATCGTAGACATTAAGTAAGTCAATGTCACCATCTTCTGCCACAATACTTTGTAAAATATTTTTAAACGTCACCAAACCATAGGCACCATCAGCCTGTGATTTTTCTACAATAATAGAACGTACAGAGTGTTTTTTCATCATCCTAAGTGCTTCTCTTACTGTGGCAGTAGGTTCAACAGAGACAAGTTTTTCATTTTGGGTCATCACTTCTTTTACTAACATAATTTTTCCTTTTTGATTATTAGAACGTGTTCTGAACAAAGTTCAGTTCACTACGTTGACACTAGGTCAACTTCAGCAGTTGGCTCAATGTGCTAGCACATTTTAAAGCATACATTTGATGTCATCTTCAAACTTGTGTAATTCTTTGGTATCTAGTCCTGCCACATGGCTTAGTGGTATGGTGAAAGCAAAACCAGGGTTCTCTGGGTCGTCAATGTTAAACTCTTCACGTAAAGCTTTCATCACTTTCATAGAGAGTTTACGAGGTAAGACAAAAAGTAGGGCAGAGACATTTTCTTCTAACGTGAGACCAAAAAAGACTTTTTTCTCTTCAAGTCCAATGCTTTTTCCATGTAAAATAGTGACAGATCCAGCACCAAACTTTTTGGCTACTTCTATGGCTGCTTCTTCATCTTTGTCTGGAATGACTGCAATGAGTGCGGTGAATTTCATGATGACTCTCCTTCTAGTTGGGTTTTTTCTTGTTCTGATTCTTGTTTTAGTTTTTTATTTTTATAATACTCTGCATGTATCCCATAGCCCATCACTGTAAGCATAGGAAATAAAGATGCAAAGGCGATAAGACCAAAACCATCGATGAGTGGGTTTCTGCCCTCTATATTTTCTGCAAGTCCTAGTCCTAGAGCTGCTACAAGTGGGACAGTGACAGTAGAGGTGGTGACTCCACCAGAGTCATAGGCAATAGGTACAATGTACTTAGGTGCGAAGTAGGTGAAAACAATCACCAAGATATATCCACCAATGATATAGTAATGAATTGGATCACCAGAAACGAGCCTATATGAACCTAAGCCAATACCTACAGCAACACCTAGCGCTACAACTATTCTAAGAACATTTTGTTTAATGTTTCCTTGAGATATTTCCTCAGCTTTGATGGCGATGGCAAGTAGCGCAGGCTCCGCCATTGTGGTAGAAAAACCAATCAAGAATGCGAAGAGATAGATAAGGAAGTTGTTCCCCATACCGGTGAGTTGTAACGCAATGGTCTCTCCTATAGGAAAGAGACCCATTTCTAGTCCTACAATGAAGGCATAAAGTCCAAGTATCACCATGATGATACCTGTGATGATTTTGTGTAAATGTGCTACAGGTTTTTTGATAATAATATATTGAAAAAAGAATATGACCACTAAAATAGGTGTGACGTCTTTGATGGTACCAACCAAAGCCATAAAGGTATCGTAAGCAGAAAAAACATAGGTACTTGCTACGGATTTTCCACCTTCTACTGCTGTACTTACGAGTGCTTGCGTGGTAGGTGCATCCATGAAATTGTAGACAATGACACCATAAACCTGTACAAAGATCATAGGCGTAAGTGAAGCAAAAGCAATGAGACCAAAACCATCTATGGCAGGGTTACGACCTTTGATACTTGAAGCCAATCCAATACCCAGTGCTGCCACAAGTGGAACGGTGACTGTAGATGTTGTCACTCCCCCTGAATCATAGGCAAGACCAATAATCTCTTTAGGGGCAAAGAACGTCACAATGAC
>WTAE01000244.1 GCA_013139765.1 Sulfurovum sp. | reverse complement strand
TCTTTTTCATCTTCAATGATGAGTTCGTAGTCATTGGTAGCATCAAGTAAATTTTGAGAAAAACTGTTAGAGAGTTCTGAGAGTTTCAGGCTTATCTCTTCCATACGTTTTTTCTCTTTTTCTGGTAAGTTTACGCCTGAGAGGACAAAATCACGGATGTCATGGGCTACAACTGTTTTAGCTTCTTCAGAGGCAGCTTTAATCTTTTCTATCTTGTTAAAAAGTGCTTCATTTTGAGCCATCTCTGAACCAAATTTAGAGAGTAGGGGAAGAGAATCTTCATACGCTTTTTGTGTCTCTTCAGAGTTCATGACAGAGTTTAAATGTGAGAGTGGCGTAAAAAATAGTCCTAACTCTTCATCTAAGTCTTGCAGAGGTTTGAGTACAGATTCATAAGAGTTCTCCTCAGCGTGAGTAATGTCTGAAATGACTTTACGTTGTGCATTTAAAAGCCTGTCAAGTTCTTTGGGAAAGTTTTCTAAGTTATCTATATGGAAATTTTGAAACATGGTTTATTTATCCGTTTATTGTGGTTTTGTCTATCTTTTGGATTGTAGCATTTTTTGTTAATGGTTTTATTAATAGTAAAAGCTTTGGAAGTAAGATAAGGTTGGAGATGAGTGCAGCTGCCATCACAAGCATGGTAAGCAGAGCAAAATAGATGGTTGGAATGAGGTTAGATAAAACCAAAATAGAAAAACCAATGATCACAGTGAGAGAAGTATAATACATAGCATAACCAATGCTTTTGTTCGTCTCTGCGATGGTCATAGCATAAGAGCTTTGATGGATAAATTCAACTTCAAAACGGTGGATGTAATGTATGGTATCATCCACTCCAATACCCATGGCAATAGCGGCAATGGTAATGGTCATAATATCTAGAGGTATCTCAAACCAACCCATAAAACCAAAAATAAGTCCTATAGGGATAATATTGACCAGCAAAGCAATTAGGGTCAGTTTTAAAGAGCGAAAAAGCAAAAGAAACATGACAAACAAAATCACAAGCACAAAAGAGAGTGTTGTGATTTGTGAGGTGAAGAGTGACTGTAACATATTGTTATAAATAACCATGAGATTTGAGAGTTTAAACTGCACCACTTGAGGGTTTAACATCGTACTTAAATCATTATGAATCTTTTGAATGAGTGCATTGCGACGTAAGTCTTCATGCGAGTCTCTGATACGTGTCGAAAAGCGTAATTCATTTTCTGCAATGTTCACATAAGGCAAGAGGATGATGTCTCTATATTTTTGTGGAAGTTTTTTATAGAGTATGGCTATCTCCACTGCATCTAAGTCTTTATTTTTATTGAGTATTTTACCTGTATCTAAAATACTAGAAAAGGATTTGACATTTCCGGTGTCTTTTAAAGCATAAAGGTAGTTGTGCACTTTTTGGATGATGGCTATTTTCTCATCGGTGAACCAGTATTGTTCTTCATTTTCTGGGCTTTCAAACTCATCTTCAAAAGAGCTCTCTTCACTTGGCTCACTTTGTACTACTTCACTACTATTGGTATCTTCTTTGGCAAAGGTTAAAATGACATCTAAAGGTGTGGTACCCCCTAACTCTTGGTCAATGATTTTCATACCTTTATAGATGGAAGTATCTTTTTTAAAGTAGTTTATAAAACTATTTTCAACAATGAGTTTAGGAGCTCCTGTGAGGGTAAAGAGTAAAACAATAAAGGTGACTAGGAAAATGCCTTTTTTGTCCTTAAGTACTAGGCTAGTACTGACTTGTGGAAGAGAAAAACGTGATGATTTTTTTTCTTTGGCTTCTGTCTTTTTAAGTAAGATTAAAACGGTAGGAAAAACAATAAAGGAAATGAGTAAAGACAGAGCAATTCCTGCAGACATCATCCATCCCAAATTGATAATAGGCTTGATATGTGAAAAGAGTAGAGAAGAAAACCCTGCAATGGTTGTTAAAATAGCAAAAAATGTAGGTGTTGCTTTTGAAAGCATGGTATTGAGTAGAAGTTTATGTTGGGAAGCATGTGGGTAAGACCTCTGTAACTCTTGATAACGCACAATGAGGTGCAAGACAATGGAAATGGTAATAATGAGTTGCAAAGAGATGAAGTTTGAAGAGATGACGGTGATCTCCCAACCCCAATACCCCAAAGCTGAGGTAATAGCAATGACTGAGAGTGCACAGATGAGTAGAGGGAGTATAACCCATCTTATTTGTCTAAAGATCCCACCCAAAACCACAATGAGTAACAAGATTAAGATAAAGCCATAGGTACGTAAATCACTTTTCACAAAAGTAATGATGTCATTGGAGATCATCTGTACGCCACCTAAATAGAATTGGCCATCCTTGCTAGGTGCTTTCATGATGTTACGAATATCTTGAATATTTTGTGCATCTATAATGCGTTGGCTATCTCTATGTTTTTTAAAAGCTATTTTTACATCCTCGTAAAGATATTCTTCTTCTTTACTGAGTGAAGCATTTTTTGCTTTGTGCGCTAAGCGACTTTTTTCTTCTAAGAGTTGAGGGTAAAGTAAGTCTTTTTTTAAATGAATCAGTATACTTGTCACCGTAAAACTTTTGTTAACAAGGGAATCTTTATAAAGGGGTGAAGTGAGAAATTCATTTTTAGCAAGGCTAAAGTTCATATCTTTACTTTGCAGTGTACGTGTATTGTGTAGTAAGTCTTCTAAATCTTGAGGTGGAGAGTAGAGAAGTGGCACAGTCAGTAGTGAGTCTACAGAATCTACAGAAGGAAGTTTTTCTAAAGCCAAAGACAAACGCTCAAGTGTTTCTAAACTTTCTTCTGAGAGTAAAGGGCTTTTAGGCTTATACGCAATGACCAATATATTGTCACTTTTAAAACGTTTTTCAACTTGATGTAGGTACTTTAAATCTTTATCATCTTCAAGTAAAAGGGTTTGGGCAGAGGCGTCTATTTCCAGTTTAGAAATGTTGCTAGAAAAAAGAAGTATAGCTGTGAGCGTAAGTAAGAGTAGCAGAAGAGGATACTTGAGTATAAATTTGTTATATAATGCCCCTAACATCTAACCTCCTCAAATTTACAGTGAGCGTAAAAGTTGCTGGAATGATTTGGTTTTTAAAAAAGATGCAAACTGCTTTCTATACGTTTGTACAATGCTAACCCCCGCTAAGTGCACATCATAAATGTACCACTGGGAATTTTTTGTGTTTTTGAAAAACAGATATTTTACTTTATAGGTATCATTTTTTCCAATGATATAGTTTTCAAGCGTAATACGTGTAGATTTTACTTTTTTTAAAGGCTTGGTAATCACTTTTTGATTGTTATAGAGTCTTAGTTTATTGATATAAGAGCGTTTCATTTTATTTTCAAAAGCTTTGGTAAATTGTCTTTTTTGTGTGCTGTTAATCTTTTTCCACTCTTTGCCTAAACTAATCATAGCCATAGTCTGGTAATTAAACATCGGATCCATAATGACAATACTTTTTCTCTGTTTTTGTTCTTGAGAGAGTGAAGATTTTTTTAAGACAGAAAGGACTTGTCTGACCTTAGAGTCCATGACTTTTTGAATTTGAGACTCCACAACGGCTTGTGTACTGAGTGTGAGTAGGCAGAGTGTGAGTAGTACTTTAAACATAAGGGCTCCTTTTTTCATTTATTCGTCTATTTCGACTTGTCGTTTTTCTTCATAAATGTCACGTAAAAACGGGTAAAGTTCTATGGCATCTTCTTTTAAACTTTCATACTGCCCTAACTCTAAAGAATTCTTATTGACATAATAAAGTGTGGCAATGGCAGCTGACTGACCAAAGTTATCAGGTATTTTATAACTCTCAAACCCTTTAATGTTAACAAGAGGTGATGCATACGCATCTAAAGTAAGGCCCGCGATATCTCTTACATTGGAAGGACCAAAGAAAGGTAAAACCACATGGAAACCTGCTCCCACACCATAAAAACCTAGGGTTTGTCCAAAGTCTTCTTTGTGTACAGGCACATGCACAAGGTTTGTAGCCGGATCCATAAAACCTAATAATCCAACAGTTGAGTTTGTTAAAAATCTTTCTGTTTCATCTGCAGCATTTTTAAACTTTCCTTGTAACAGGTTGTTACTCAGGCGTATAGGGTATTGTAAGTTTTTGATTGCGTTTGAAATCCCTATACGTATAGGTTCTGGGAGTATGGCAGCATAGGTTTTAGAAAGTGGATTTAAGCCATAAATATACATCTTGTCATTTACTGTCGTCATGGCTCTGTTGTACCCAGAGAGTGGGTCTACAAGGTCTGCATGTTCTTCTTGAAACTCATCGTCAAAGCCATTGGCATCTGTTGAAGTTAACGGGGTGTTGCTGAGGTCATTGCTTTCAAGGTTTGTCTCTGTATTGTTTGAAGTATTTGTTTGTAGCGTTTTGTCAGGTTTAGGAGGCTGTGCTTCCTGGGTACCACAGGCTTGAAAGATGAAAAGAAAAGGTATTAAAGTATAGGTTAAAGTCTTCATTGTTATCTCCCTTTTTAATATGATACTCAATTATAAGTGTACTATTGGTGTAGTTATATGTTTATTCTACAACATTTTTAACAAATGCCTAGTAAAATTTAGTTAAAATTTAAATTATAGAACCCCTTTAAGGACAACAAATGAAAGTATTATTGATAAAAGATGTAAAAGCACTAGGTAAAGCCGGTGAAATTAAAGAAGTAAAAGATGGCTATGGACAAAACTTCCTTGTAGGTAAAGGTTTGGCAAAACTGGCAACACCTGATGTCGTGGAAAACTGGAAAGCTGAGCAAGCACGTATGGCACAAGAGTTGAAAGATACACTTACAAGACTTGAAGCAGAGAAAATCACTTTAGAAGCCTCTGAAATTAAAATAGAAAAAACAAAAGCACCTGTAGGTATTAAAGGTTCTGTAGGAAATTCAGATATCTCTACAGCAATTGTTGAGCAACTGAACATTGAGTTAGATAAAAAACATATCAATCTCAAAAAAGCATTAAAGTCTGAAGGACAACACTTGGTAGATGCAAAGTTGGGACATGGGATCCATGCCACACTTAAAGTGAATGTGGTAGCAGTTTAATGTTTCATGCAACTACCATACTTGGGTACAAAGCAGAAGGTAAAGCTGTCATCGGTGGGGATGGCCAAGTCAGTTTTGGTGATACCATACTTAAAGGTAATGCCACCAAAATACGTACACTGGGTGATGGTAAAGTCTTGGCAGGTTTTGCAGGAAGCACGGCAGATGCTTTTAACCTTTTTGATATGTTTGAAACAATTTTAGCAGAAAAAAAAGGTGACCTTTTTAAGTCAGTCATTGGTTTTTCTAAACTTTGGAGAAAAGACAAACATTTGCGTCAGCTTGAAGCAATGATGATTGTACTGAATGCAGACCATATTTATATACTCACAGGTACAGGTGATGTGGTAGAACCACAAGATGGTAAAATTGCAGCCATTGGTTCAGGCGGAAACTATGCCATCTCAGCAGCCCGCGCCTTAGATAAACATGCAACGCTTAGTCCAAAAGAGTTGGTGCAAGAGTCTTTGCAAGTTGCAGGTGAACTCTGTATTTACACCAATACAAATATAAAGATATTAGAACTGTAAACGCGTAGGATGGTTTTACCCACCCAACGAGAAGAAAAGAAGGAAAATAAATTGGATAATTTAACACCTAAAGAGATTGTCACTTACTTAGACAAATATGTTATAGGCCAGCAAGATGCTAAAAAGACAATAGCTGTGGCACTTAGAAACCGTTATAGACGTATGCAACTTTCTGAAGAGATGCAACAAGATGTGACACCTAAAAACATATTAATGATAGGTAGTACCGGTGTAGGTAAAACTGAAATTGCCAGACGATTAGCAAAAATGATGAACTTACCTTTTATAAAAGTAGAAGCGAGTAAATATACAGAGGTAGGCTTTGTTGGACGTGATGTAGAGTCAATGATACGTGACTTGGCAGCCACATCCATGCAGATTGTACGTGAATCTGAAAATGAAAAAAACAAAGAGAAAATAGCAAACTATATAGAAAATAAAATTATAGAAAAACTCTTACCTCCTCTTCCTGCAGGGGCTAGTGAACAGAAAAAAGAAGAGTATGAAGCAAGTTTCGCGCGTATGCAAGAGAAGTTTCATAAAGGTGAACTTGACCACTTAAAAATAAAAGTCACGTTGCCAAACAATCCTCAAATGCCAGAAGATGGCTTACCTCCTCAAATGATACAAGTACAAGAGTCTATTGTCAAAGTGTTGGGTGGTATGGGTAAAAAAGGTCCTGAAAAAGAGGTTTCAGTGAAAGATGCCAAAAAGATCCTTGAAGCAGAAGCCAGTGAAGAACTGATAGATGAAGAGTCTCTCAAGGCTTTAGCACTTGAAAAAGTAGAAAAAGGTGGCATTGTCTTTTTAGATGAGATAGACAAAGTGGCAGTTTCATCAAACTCACAAGGCAGACAAGATCCAAGTAAAGAGGGTGTACAACGAGATTTACTTCCTATAGTGGAAGGTTCTGCTGTACATACAAAACTTGGTATGGTGAATACGGATCACATTTTGTTTATTGCAGCAGGAGCCTTCCATGTGTCAAAACCCTCTGACTTGATGCCTGAACTTCAGGGACGTTTCCCTTTACGTGTGGAGCTAGACAGCTTAAATGAAGAGACACTTTACCGTATTTTAACGGAACCAAATAATTCATTGATTAAGCAGTATGAAGCTTTGTTAAACGTAGAAGGAGTTGAACTTGTGTTTGATGAGGCTGCTTTAAGAAGAATCGCCTCGTACGCACTGCAAGCCAATGAAAAAACGGAAGATATCGGTGCCAGACGTTTACACACAGTGATGGAAAAGATACTTGAAGAGATTAGTTTTTCTGCCGATGAACACGTAGGTGAGAAAATTATTGTAGATGAGATACTTGTCAAAGAAAAGATAGGTTCAGTAGTAGAAGATGAAGATACAACGAGGTATATACTATAAACGGACGGTATTGAGCAAAGCTCAACACCCTACGCTGACGCTGAGTCCACTTCAGCAGTGAGCTCAAGTGACTAGTCACTTTTAAAAAATTAGAAATTAGAATGGAAAAATATGTTTGCACATGAAAATGAAGAGATAGATACAAAAGCAGGTTTTGTTGCTGTCGTTGGACGTCCCAACGCAGGAAAAAGTACTTTATTGAACTATGTCGTAGGTGAAAAACTAGCGATGGTTTCAAAAAAAGCACAAGCAACACGAAGACGTATGAATATCATAGTGATGCATGAAGATATGTATGGTAAAGAGTCGCAAATCATTTTTGTAGATACTCCAGGATTACATGAAAAAGAAAGACTACTTAATAAGTTTATGATGGATGAAGCACTTAAGGCTATAGGTGATGCAGATTTAATTGTATTTCTGGCACCTATAACTGACAAGTTAACAGAGTATGAGAAGTTTTTAGTCATGAATGAACGTAAGGGGACGAAACATATCGTACTCTTAACAAAAATGGATCATGTTAAACAGGGAGACATCCTTAAAAAGCTAGGTGAGTATCAAAAATATCAAGATAAATTTGAAGCGATTATCCCTTTTTCTGTAAACAGAAAAGTAGGTAAAGCACAACTTTTAAATGAAATATCCAAACACTTACCGACTTCGCCGTTTCTTTTTGATACAGAAATACTTACTACAGACCATATTCGTGATATCTATAAAGAGTTAATCCGTGAGTCTATTTTTGAAAATCTTTCAGATGAAATTCCTTATGAATCTGATGTAACTATTGAAAAAATAGAGGAGACAGATACCTTAGATACAGTCTATGCAACTATAGTGGTTGAGAAAGATACACAAAAAGGTATGATTGTAGGGCAAAAAGGTGAAGGTATTAAACGAGTAGGAAAATTTGCACGGCAGCAAATGGAAGTTTTCGCAGGCAAAAAAATCTTCTTAGATTTACATGTTTCAGTTAAGAAAGGCTGGAGTAAAAACAGAGATGGACTAGAAGAATTGGGTTATATCTTCTAAAATAAGAAGAAAAGAGACAAATTTATTGTGCTGATACAGTTAAGCAAGTCCCTATATATGGGGACTTTATAATAAATTAAAGATAAATAATAAATAAAAGTTATAATTTTATGAAACTTTTTGAATTTGTAAGATACTTTTAATATTATAACATATATAATTGGTCTACAAACAAGGAAGTTTAGAATGTTTTTGAAAAAAAGTTCGTCCAATTCGACCATAAAAAATGTTGTTACGCTTAATGTCTTGTCAGACAAAAGTTACATCTTTAAAGATGATACATTTAAGCCGTTAAATAAAATCTCATACAATACTGCCAATTTTATTACTTCATATATAAATAATAAAAACCTTATTACCACTACGGTGAATATAAGTCGCAGTATTCCTGAAGAAGATATCGCTGATATACTAGATATAAAAGCATATGAAGAGTTGGGTCTAGACCAAGCTACTTCTTATACCATATCTTCTTATGAGGTTGAGAGTGCAGGAGAAGAGAGAGAGTATCATCTTTTTGTTGCTGAACCAGAAGTTTTAGACGAGTACTATCTTCCGGTTAAACAAGAAAGTAAATATGTCGACCTTATTATCCCCGCACCTTTACTCTATAAGCCACTCTATACAAAAGAGATACTCAAAGACAACAATACACATTGTTTTGTCTACTTTACACATAATGATACCTCTGTTACTTTATATAGAAATGGTGAATATCTGTATTCAAAATCTATTGATTTTTCTTTAGAGCAAATTTACGATAAATATTGTGAACTTGTAGGTGAAAAAGTAGATGAAAAAGAGTTTTTCTCTATTTTGGAATCTGAAGGTTTAAAAACCACGAATGCAGATTATCAAAAAAACTTCCAGAAAATATTTTCTGAAGTTTTTATCACAATTAACGATATTGTGATTTATGCAAAAAGAGCCTTTAATTTAGAAACAATAGATCAAATGTTTATTGGTTCTGAGCGTGGTCCTATTATCGGTTTAGATGAATATAGTCAAAATTACTTAGGATTACACTCAAGTGATTTCAACTTTAACTATAATGTAAACAACGAAGAGTGGTACACTGACCAACTTCAATACCTTATGTTGCTTGCATCTTTTGAGTACATGGAAGATGAATCAGCCTTTGTTAACCTTACGATGTACCCAAGACCACCATCTTTTGTTAACAGAGCATCCGGTCAATTCCTTATCGCAACATTTGCAGCAATCTCTTTATCTTTGGCTTATCCATTGACATATCTTGTTGGATCATATATTAATGAGGCAAAAATATATGCACTTAATATTGAAAATAATGACTTAACAAAAGAATCGACAAAATACAAAGCTATTATAGGTAAAAAGAAAAGTAAAATCAAAGCTTTAGATACTGAGATTAAAAGAATTACCACAATTTATGCAGGTAAGACAAAAACACTTTCATCTATCTATGATAAAAAAGTGAATTATAAATTAAAGTCAGGTCTCTATCATACAATTGCAGAAGAGTTAGACAAGTTTGATGTGCATGTCAATGAAATTCGTACAGAAGATGATACGTTATTTCTTTCTCTCATCAGTACAGATGATAGAAAGTTTACAGAAGTGATTAAATATATTTCCGAAACACACCTTGGAGATGTACAAGAAATTGATATTGAGCGTATTGAAAAAGACTCTGAAGACAGTTATTATAAAGGTCTCTTAAAGGTTGTAAGATGAAGTTTGTAGAAGATAAATTAGAAGAGTTAGATGTCTATTTTGCACCTAAAAAAGAGAGTGAAAAATGGTTATTGATTCTTGGTGTAGCCGGAGTTATTGCGTATATGGGGTATGAGTTACTTTTACCTTATACAGAAGATCTCTATAAAACAAGTGACCGTGAGAAAAAACGTATACAAAAAAGTATAGCTGATAACAATACGTATTTAAACTCAATCACAGTAGGTGGAGATAGAGACTTTTACGTCAAAAAATATGATAATGATATTAAACGTAAGAAGAAAAATATTGTACATATTAATGATAAGATTGCATTTATTGATTCAAATTTAAATAAACTCTCTGATATGCTTTTTAATCAAAAATCTTGGTCAAAATTTTTAAATTCTATTACACAGAAAGCTGAAATTCATAATGTAAACATAGGTTATATAGATAACAAATATACAGACAACAATGGTACTTTTGGGCATGTACTAGAAATTGGAATAGGTACCCAGGGTAGCTACCAGAATATTGTAAAGTTCATGAATGAATTAGAACAAAATGTTTTAGTGACCGATATTTATGAAACGAAATTTATTTCAGATGATAATAGTTCCGATATCAATGCTGATATTCATATCTCAGTATGGGGGGTAAATCACTAATGAAAAAAATAGTTTTAGTTTTAATAACTTTGAGTATGTGCTTACAAGCAGATCTTTCAGTAAAACAAATACAAGAAATGGTGAATAAAATTCATGAAAAAAGGGCAGGTGTTGAACTTGAAACTTTAAAAGAGACAAAAGAGCCATTTGTCCATGTCATTGTCGATAATAATGTTTCGACATTAGTTGTTCCTACAGTTACAGCTAAAGAAGACAAGTTAATATTGCATGCCATTGTAAATGGTAAAGCTTACATTAATGATGCATGGTTGACTTTAGATGATAAAATTTTAGGATATGATTTGAAATTCATTGGTAAAAGAGGTGTGGTACTTAGAAATGAAAACCACATTAAAAAGCTATTTCTTCGTAAGAAAAGAGATAGTTTCATTAAGCTTGAGGAGAGGTAAACATGAGAAATATACAAAAAACAGGGGTTAGGTTACTGGTTGCTTTGAGCATCCTATTTGGATTTGCTGTAAATGCAAGTGCAGAGGGGTGTTCTACAAAACTTTTTTCTGTCACCATAGACAGTAAATTAAGTATAGGAGACGTCATTGATAATCTTGCAGATACGTGTGGACTCACCGTTATTGTTACGGACGATGCTGCAAAGCTAAGACTCAATAAAAAACTTTATTATGTAAAGTTGAGAAATAGTACATTAAAAGGTTTTTTAAATACCATTTTAAAAGACAATGATTTAAACTATACACTTAAAGGCAATAAGTTGAAAATTGCATATTTAGTGACACGTACTTTCAAAATACACTATGTATCAGGGGGTAGAACAGGTAAAAGTACGGCGAATGTTACTATAGCCAATGCTCAGAATGCTACAGCTGGTGGTGCTGGTGGTGGAGAAGATAGTACATCTTCGGCAAAAACAGGGATTAGTATTGAAAGTACACAAGAATTTGCCTTTTGGAAAACCGTTGAGCGTGAAGTACAACGTATTTTAGTACGTGCTGGTGATGGTAGTACTCACTACACAAAAACTGGAGGTACTTGGACAGGACCTGATGGTAAAGTATGGGAATACAATCCTTTAGCCCCAATTATTAATGCAGAAGCAGGTATGGTAACGGTGACAGGAACAGAGAGACAAATTAGTAGGGTTTCAAGATATATTTATACACTTTCTAAACAAATGAAATCTCAAGTGATTATTGATGTACGTATTATGTCTGTACTTTTTGATGACAGTACCACCAATGGTGTAGACTGGTCTCAACTGTATCAGTTACAAAATGTCACTATCAATACAT
>WTAE01000254.1 GCA_013139765.1 Sulfurovum sp. | reverse complement strand
TCATTCCCTGAGACTTATGCACAGTAATGGCCCAAGCCAAACGTAAAGGTACTTGAGAGACGGTGGCAAGTACTTTTCCCGCATCATTTTCTATGGACCAGTCTTCTAACTCTAACTTTATCTTCTTACCTGTGCTCGTACGGACAATAGGCATATTGTCAATGGGACTAAAGCTCTCCACCTTCCCCGTGGTACCATTCACATAGCCCTCTTCTGTATTGTTTTTTACAAACAACACCCAGGCACCTTTTTTAAGTACCACTTCTTCTAAGAGCAGTCCGGACTTAAAGATCTTCTCTATATTTTTTTCACTTCCTTTAGACTCATACACATAGCGTTTCTCAGGCCCTTCAAGTTTGTCCAACTCTGCTAAGTTTATACGGTCTACATCCATATTATGTGTATAAAGTTTTGTAGCAGCCACACTCTCGTCTAACACTTTTTCCATGCGGTCATCAAGTATCTGCTGTGAAGCTTCAGAGACTTCACCTGAACGTATGTCATCAAGTACTTGTATGAGTTTGTCATCATCTTGTCTAAACTTCTCTTGCAAATAACAGGTCTGTAAATCCAAAGCTTTCCAAGCAGGAGACTGCCAAGCAAAACGTTTCTCTTTAGGCTCACGTGAGACAGGAGGCAACTGAAAGAAGTCACCCGATATTACCACTTGCACACCACCAAAAGGAGCATCTGTACCTTTAAACCCACGCAATATCATGTCCATTGCCCCAAACATTTCAGGGGAGATCATAGATACCTCATCAATAATAAGTACTTTGAGTTTAGCAAAACGTGTTTTGAGGTACTTCTTGTCCAGTAAAAAATCCACATACCCTTCATCTATACTCTCACGTATACCCAAAGAGAAAAAAGAGTGAATCGTCTGCCCACCCAAATGAGAAGCAGCAATCCCCGTAGGTGCCACGACAGTAGGGTAAACTCTACGTTCTTTTAAGTACTGCGTATACAAGTCCAAGAGATAAGTCTTCCCCGTCCCCGCTGATCCTGTTATAAAGACATTTTTGCCTGATTTGAGTATGTTTAGTGCTGTTTGTTGTTTCATAATGGGATTATAGCGTCTTCATTCATTGTCGCTCCTCAATAGATGGTATTAGTAGTTTTTTATTTTTATTTAATATTATTGCTATACAATTTTGGAAAGGGTACAAGAGTGATTATAATAGTCTTTTTTCTAAAGACTCAAAAATATGGCAAATTGACATACAATTTTTATTGTGACAGTTAACTCTTTGATAGGTGCCATCCATTTGTTGTTGGACAGGCATACACTTTTAGTTTTATTTGTTGTTCTTGTTGCAAAGCAATATTTTTCTCTTTGGCTTCGTCATATGTACCATAAAGGAATTTACCATGCCCCTTAGAATCGTTACAAAGACAAATACCTTCACCTTTATTCTTATCAAATGAACTAGGAGTTTCTTGAATCAACACCTTATATCCAACAATTTCCTCTCTCTTCTTCAGTCCAAAAAACTGAAGTATATCACTATCTCTTAAGTGCGAGAGATGAGGATGCACATTTTTGAGCTGTTCAAATGCTTTCTCTTCCTCTTTACGTTGATTTTTCAGTGAAGAGAGTGACTTTAGTTTAGAGAATTCATTCAAAATTCATATACTAAGATGCTGACAGCATCAAAGCCTCTTTGATTTCCAGTTTTACTTTTGTTACTATTATGTCAAACTCTTCCATGCTTTCTTCCTTTTTGCAATTATAATATCTATTCACTTAATCATCATATCTACAAATACTCCCGTATATCCTCTTTCTTCAAATAGTTATCTGACTTTAATGCATCAATAGCATCATCACCCAACATTGGGAAGTACTTATGCAGGGCCTCTTCTCTACACGTATTGAAAGCATCTAACATCATGACATCAAAGTTATTACGAGGTGCGTTAAGCGTCATGGGTTTCAAAGTACTCTCTTTGAAGGTTTCATAACTGTTGCTTCCTTTATTTTTAATCTTGTAGATGCTGACTTGTAGTTTGTCATGACCTATGGGAGTCATTTTGAAGAGTCTAGCACGGTATTGGTTGTTTTGTATCAACTTCTTAATAGCTGCATACTCTTCATGTGGCCTATACGCTTCAAGCTTCTCTAAAGTACCCAATACCCATTATTGTGACATTTGTTTTAAGTATTTGTTTTCACCACTACGCCCAAGCCTTGCTGTGTTCCATTTACTCTCCGCTACCAACACTTCTCCAATAATGACATTTTTCTTTTTATAGTAAAGTCCATCTATCCCGTTACGCCCTACTTCACCTTCTATTTGTGTCCAACCTGTGTTACTGTAGAACTTGTGCATGACACATTCTGTGGCATAGCCATTGAGAATGTTTAGACGGCCTTGTATGATGTTAGGGGACAGCTTGGCATCTGAAAATAGTGTGCTAACTGTTATGAGCAGTAAAATAAACTGTTTCATCTACACATTCACGGTAAAAAGATAAAGGTAGCCACAACCGCAGCAAATATAAATAGTATCACTACTATTTCTACCTTTTCCAAGGGGATATTTCTATATTTTTTCTTCATTCATTCATCCTTTAAGTTCTTGATAATTACAGTATAGATGTTCTCCCAAGAAAAGGGTAAGGGCATATTTCAAATATTATTTTTCCTAAAATGACTAGTTCACATGCGAATCACTGTTTGAGCATGCTAAAATAGGTATATTAAAAATATCTTTTAGGATCAACGTATGAAAAAATATCTATCTCTCCTACTCTTTTCCCTTCTCTTCACCGCACAGGCTACAGTGGCTGAGGAAATGTGTTACAAAGCCGATAAAAGTAACTTTAACTATGAGCCAGATACACCTCGTGATATTATTATTGATTTACGTGACTTAGAAAGTAAAAATTGGATAGCGCTCTCTTTTTCTTCTTTTATACCTTTGCCTTATGCCGACAGTAATTATAGTTTTTACTGTATTGAAGATGAAACAAAACCAAACCTCTATAACTGTAGTGCAGATTGTGATGGTGGGAGAATGACGATGCGTATTGAGGATGGGCACATAGAAGTTAACATTGACCATGCAAGAATGACAAACAGTCCTGAGGACACTGTTATGCATAGTGTCGAGTCTAAGAAAGAGACATTCACATCTGCTAAAAGAATCACATGCCCGAAACCTCATACTTTCAAAAACAAAAATGAAAAATATTTACCTTTTGTTTGTTACAGCAGCAAACACATAGAAGAAACGGAAGGTAAGACACACCTTCAATATTGGGCATGTACAAGGCATAGCCAAGCGTGTGAAACCATTGATGCACAACATTTTGGAAGATACCCAAATGATGATGAATCGTATAAAGCATATTTACGCTGTGAAAATTCTACACCAAGGTAAAAACGTCTAGAAGCTTAGATTTCCTTCAAACTCAAGCCTACTTTCCCTTTTTCAACATCTACAGAGATGACTTCTATCTGGGAGAGATATTGGTTGACTGAAAGTACTTCAATCGGATGGCTAATGCGTTTTTGGCTTATTTGAGAAATGTGAATCATGCCGTCATTTTTTAAGCCTATGTCTACAAAAGCACCAAAGTCTGCAATGTTTCGCACCACACCTGAGACAATGCTTCCTTCCCTTAACATGGAAATGTCTGTCATGTCATCTTTATATGATAAAATATAATGTAGACAAATTGGTAAAGGACCAAATATGCAGACCAGTAACCGTGATATAGCAGAGACATTTATCAAACTTGCTGATCTGCTTGAACTTGAAGATGAAAATCCTTTCAGGATCCGTGCCTATCGCAACGCTGCCCGTATCATACGTTCCTATCCTAAAAACTTTCATGAGATGGTTGAAGCAGGTGAAGACCTGACGCAGATCCACAGCATCGGCGATACACTTGCCAAAAAGATCAGAGAAATCGTCCAAACAGGAAAGATATCACTCCTGAGACGGCTCGAAAAAGAGATACCGCACGATCTTGAAATCATGCTGAAGATACCAAGTCTGGGACCAAAAAGAGTCAGAAGACTGCATGAAATACTACATATCAATACCCTGCATGATCTGGAAACGGCACTCAAAAAAGGGGAAATCGAAAGCGTCAAAGGATTTGGCCCCAAACTTATCCAAATCATTACAGAGGGGCTGAAACAGAAACGTTATGAGACCCACCGTCATCATCTTTATGATGTACTTCCTATCGCCCAGGCACTGGCGGAGGAATTCCGCAAGATAGAACGGGTCGATCGGCTTGAGATCGCCGGCAGTATTCGCCGCAGGCGTGACACGGTCAAAGATATTGACATGGTTGCTGCCTGCTTCTCCGGCTCACCGCTGATGGAGCACTTTGTATCGCATCAGGATGTAAAGAGAGTAGTGATGGAGGGTCCTACACGCTCTTCTGTTATTCTGAAAAATGGTTTACAGGTGGATCTGCGTATTGTGCCGCCCAATGATTTCGGTGCAGCCATGCACCACTTTACCGGATCACGTGCACACAATATCACATTGCGCAAAATGGCCGTGAAAAAGGGTATCAAGATCAACGAGTATGGTATCTTCCGCTCAGATAAACGCATCGGCGGAGAGAAAGAGTCTGATATTTATGAGATCATGAAGATGCAGTATATCGAACCTGAACTGCGTGAAAACCGCGGTGAGGTTGCATTGGCACTGCAGCACAGCTTGCCACGGCTCATTGAGCGCGGCGATATCCGTGGTGATCTGCATATGCACACCACCTGCTCCGACGGGAATGCCACATTAGAGGAGATGGCAGAGGCTGCCAGGGTGCTGGGGTACGAATATATCGCTGTCACGGACCACACCAAACACCTTACGATTGCCCATGGACAGGATGAAGAGAGAGTGTTGCAGCAGATGGAGATGATCGACCGTCTCAATGCAACACTGAAAGATTTCACTATTCTGAAATCCGCCGAAGTCGATATCCTGGCCGACGGTACGCTCGATCTGTCCCAATCGGTCCTGGAAAAGCTTGATCTGGTTGTGGGTGCCGTGCATTACAAGTTCAATCTCAGCAAAAAAGAACAGACTAGACGCATTCTCAAAGCGATGGAGAACCCCTGCTTTAACATCCTCTCTCACCCTACTGGAAGGCTGATAGGACTCCGTGAACCTTACGAGATCGATATGGATGCCATCATTAAAGCGGCAAAAGAATTAGGCTGCATTCTGGAACTCAATGCACAGCCAGACCGTCTTGACCTCGATGATATCTATTGCAAAGCTGCCAAAGAAGCCGGTGTCAGGATCGCTCTCTCCTCAGATGCCCACTCCGTAAACGATCTGCACTATATCTCCTACGGAATCTCCCAGGCACGGCGCGGCTGGCTGGAAAAAGAAGATGTCGTCAATACCCTTCCCCTCACCCAGTTCCGCAAGCTCTTGAGACGATGAATTCATAATCCAACTAAATTAACTACCTTTTTTAAAATTTTAGAATCTTAATTTCACACTACCTATTTTGTATTCTAGTATTAAAAAACTTAATACTAGAACTCACACATATTAATGAACATGTCAAAATTAAGAGAGTAGAATAATCATAAAAAAGAGGTTGAGCATGTATTTTCATACAAAAAATATTGAACAAACATTCTCAATTTTGGAAACAAGTACTTCTGGTTTAACAA
>WTAE01000139.1 GCA_013139765.1 Sulfurovum sp. | reverse complement strand
TAGATATGGCATTTTCTATAGATGCCTTAATTGTACGGTACGATGAGGTAGAGTTTATAGAGAATGTTACGCTATAATTTGAGTAATTAAGTCTAAGGTATGTCATGCAACTCTCCGCAGCGCAAATTACACAATTTCATAGAGATGGATTTTTGATACTGCGTGACTTTTTAGAAGCGGAGAAGTGCGATGCCATTTCGACATTGGCAAAAAAACATTTAGAAGACAAAGTTGAGCCTTTAGAAACAGAACTGGCGTACAATGCACAGTCCAAAGAAGCACGTACACAAGAGAGAGACTATGAGAGCAAAACGGAGAAGTCTGAGAAAGTGGTACGCCGTTTAAGACAAGTGTATGACAGAGATATTTTATTTAAAAACTGGATGGAAAATGAAAAGTTACGTCCTGTGTTGCAGCAACTCTTAGAAGACCAAGTGGTACTTACCACGGCACATCACAACTCCATTATGACAAAACTAGCAGGAGTGAGTACAGCGACAGCTTGGCATCAAGACAGAAGATACTGGCGTTATAGTGACGATAACCTCATTTCTGTGTGGCTCGCTTTAGATGAAGAGACAAGTCATAATGGATCTTTAGAATTTATACCTAAAAGTCACACAATGACTTTTAAAACAGAAGATTTTAATGAAAAAGAATATTTGTGTGAGAAAAACAGTAAAAACCAAAGTCTCATGAGCCATAAAGTTTCCACCAAGTTACACAAAGGTGACGTGGTTATTTTCCACTCATTACTCCTACATAGAGCGAACAAAAATGCAAGTCAAAAAGACAAAATTTCTTTTGTCTATACCGTAAAAGGTGCTAAGACAAAAGCCCTTGAAGGCTCACGTTCTTCGGAATTTGAAGAATTTAAACTTACGCTACTTTAAGTAGAACGCTCAATAAGAGCATTTTGGTCTCAATAATACACAGTGAATACACAAGAGCGTGATATTATAAAAAATATAAGCTATGACAATAGCTTTATAAAAAAATTACGGTATACTTTTTAATATACAACAACACAAAGGACCAAATATGGCAAAATATGTAGAGTTAAACAATGATAATTTTGATGCAACAATCGCTGAAGGCGTAACAATGGTAGACTTCTGGGCTCCATGGTGTGGGCCTTGTAGAATGATTGCTCCAGTAATCGAAGAGCTTGCAGAAGACTTCGAAGGTAAAGCAACAATTTGTAAAGTAAACACAGATGAGCAACAAGAAATCGCAGTTAAATATGGTATCCGTTCAATCCCAGCAATTCTTTTCTTTAAAGATGGTGAGATGGTAGACCAAATGGTTGGTGCAGCTTCTAAAGATGCATTTGCTGAAAAAATCAACGCAATACTTTAAGTTTTTGCACATAAAGAGGAGTTTCTCCTCTTTATCTTTTCCACACTTCAACCTTTTTTTTAAACCCCTTCATTTATTACACTTCTTTTACACTTAACATATACTATAATAAGCCCAATATATATTTTTATTAAGGACTAGACAATGTTAGATTGTGCAATTATTGGTGGTGGACCAGCAGGCTTAACCGCAGGACTTTATGCAACACGTGGAGGGCTTGAAAATGTGGCTCTTTTTGAAATGGGTATGCCTGGTGGGCAAATAACGCAGAGTTCTGAAATAGAAAATTATCCAGGCTTTTTTGAACATGACAAAACAGGTATGGACTTCATGGATACTTGGCAAAAACAGTGTTTTCATTTTGGTTTAAAACATGAAATGAAAAAAGTAGAGTCTGTTGAAAAAACAGGTGAACATTTTACTGTGACTGTTGAAGGTGGAGAGACGTATGAAGCGATGACAGTCATCACATGTACAGGTTCTGTACCAAAACGTGCAGGCTTCAAAGGTGAAGATACGTATTTTGGAAAAGGTGTCAGTACTTGTGCTACCTGTGATGGATTTTTCTATAAAAATAAACCCGTCACTGTTTTAGGTGGTGGTGATACAGCGTTAGAAGAAGCATTTTTTCTTTCAAACATTTGTTCAGATGTGTATGTGGTACACAGACGTGGTGAATTTAGAGCAGCACCTCCGACACTTGACCGTGTGATGAGAAAAGAGAACATTCACCTCATTACTGACTCAGTCATAGAAGAGGCAGTGGGTGATGCCATGGGACTCTCCGGTGTGGACATTAAAAACACAAAAACCAATGAAATCACACACATGGACAATACAGGTTTGTTTGTCTTTGTGGGACACAATGTAAACAATGGTGTACTCAAAGATGACAAAGGTGGGTTTATTTGTGACGTGACAGATTGGGGACAAGTGGTTGTAGATCTTTCTATGAAAACCAATGTACCTGGACTTTTTATGGCAGGTGACATCCGTATAGAAGCGCCTAAACAAGTGGTTTCTGCTGCTGGAGATGGCTCAATAGCGGCACTTCAAGTCATCTCTTATCTTCAAGAATTAGCCTAACAAATTATACTCCTCCCCTAAATATTTCGGGAGGTTTATTCAGTATTTTTCTAACCCTTACATTAGACAATATTCTGTATAATTCACTATATTAAACCCTTAGGATACACAATGGCAACAGTTGGAATAGTAGGTAGTACAGGTAGAGTAGGAAATCTTCTCATAGAAGCTTTATTGCATGATGATGTTTTACCTTTAAGCACAGTACATGTTTTTGATGAACTTAAAAGAGATTTACCTAAAGATGTATTGGTGACAAACAGTATGAAAGCACTGTTGGAGAACTGTGACATCGTCATAGACTTTTCTGCACCTCAAGCCACACAAGCTTTGTGTGAAGCTGCACTTGAAAACCCTACGCCATTGGTGATTGCAACCACTGGTTTTAACGAACACCAACAAAACCTCATGATGGAAGCTTCTGAAAGTATGCCTATACTTTACGCATCAAATATGTCTGCGGGTATTGCGTTACTGAAACAATTGGTTGAGAAAGTGTCTGCAACGCTAAAAGATTTTGACATTGAAATTGTAGAACAACACCACAGACATAAGGTAGATGCTCCTTCTGGAACAGCTTTAACTTTGGGTGAGTTTGCAGCCAAAGGTAGAGGTTTAGACTTGGACGCTGTACGTGTCTCAGGAAGAGATGGACAAATTGGTGCAAGAACGAAAGATGAAATAGCGGTTATGGCATTACGTGGTGGAGACATTGTAGGGCGCCATACGGTTGGTTTTTACAATGATGGTGAGTTTTTAGAACTTAACCATACAGCAACTTCTCGTGAAACGTTTTCAAAAGGTGCCATTAGAGCAGCAAAATGGTTGGTCGACCAAGAGAGTGGTTTTTACTCTATCAATGACTGTTTAGGAATATAATATGTGTGCAATTGTAGGTGTTTACGGAACTAAAAAAGCTTCAACTGTCGCGTATTATTCGCTTTTTGCCATGCAACATCGTGGGCAAGAAGCCACAGGTATTTCTGTATCGAATGGTGAAAATATTGCCATTTATAAGAAAAAAGGAATGGTTGCAGATGTCTTTTCACAAGACACATTGAACAATCTCGAAGGTTCTTGTGCTGTAGGACATAACCGTTACTCAACGGCAGGTTCTGCTTCTGCTGGAGACTCTCAACCTGTGTTTGCAAAGTACAAACTGGGTGAAATTTCAGTAGTCCACAATGGTAACCTCATTAACAAACAAGAAGTGAGACAAGAACTCATTGACAAAGGTGCCATTTTCCAAACAGATATGGACACTGAAAATATTATTCATTTGATTGCAAAGTCTCAAAAAGACTCATTGGTAGATCGTATTAAAGATATGTTGACAAAAATTGAGGGTGCGTACTGTTTAGCCATTCAAAGTCGTTCTAAAATGTTTGTGATTCGTGACCGTTTTGGTATCCGTCCACTTTCTCTTGGAAAGTTTAAAGATGGTGGGTACATGGTAGCTTCTGAGACTTGTGCTTTTGACCTTGTTGGTGCAACATTTGTACGTGACGTAAAGCCAGGTGAAATGCTTACGTTTGAAGAGGGTAAAGAGCCCATTTCAGAAATGGTATTTGACAATGTTGACTTTCATCCTTGTGCTTTTGAGTACATTTATTTTGCCCGTCCTGACTCTGACATTGATGGTAAAAACGTCTATGAAATGCGCTTAGAAATGGGTAAAAGATTGGCACGTGAGACACCTGCTAAAGTAGATTTAGTTTTACCTGTACCAGACTCTGGTGTGGCTGCAGCAAAAGGTTACGCCGATGAACTTGGTGTACCTTTTGAAATGGGAATTGTACGTAACCACTATGTAGGACGTACTTTCATTGAGCCAACACAAGAGATACGTGACTTAAAAGTAAAAATGAAACTTTCACCAGTGAAGCATCTCATTAAAGGTAAATCTGTTGCCATTATTGATGATTCTTTGGTACGTGGTACCACTTCTAAACAAATTGTACGTATGTTACTTGATGCAGGGGCTAAAGAGGTGCATATGCGTATTGCAGCACCTGAGATTAAGTACCCTTGTCGTTACGGGATAGACACACCGACTAAAGCAGAACTCATTTCAGCCAATAATACAGTGGAAGAGATCAGAGAAAAAATCGGTGCAACTTCTTTAGGGTTTTTGTCTATTGATGGACTCAAAGACTCTTTGGGTAGAGAAAGAGAATATTCTCTTGTGAGTTTTGATGGAAAATACTTTGCAGGTGGAAATGCTGATTCACAAGGGTGTTGTACGAATTAAATATTCAATGGCCTTGTAGGGTTGGCTTCAGCCGACCATTAAATCAATTCTTTTTTCTAATAACGTTTGCATCAGTGGTCGGCTAAAGCCAACCCTACGCGAAACAAATGTTATTTATTTCGACTCTCTTTTTCTGTAATCCCTGACATTCCAAAACGTCTTGCTAACTCTTGTTTCACGCGATCAGGTGAAATGTCTCTGTATCCTAACCCTACCAATGTATGATAGAGTAAATCAGCAGACTCATAGATGACTTGTTCATCTGACTCTTCGTTAATGGCGACACATACTTCATCGGCTTCTTCACGAATTTTACTTAACATTAATTCTTTATCGTCAAGTAACTTTTTTGTCCAAGATTTTGTTTCAGCCGTACTGTTTTTACGTTCTAGTATCGTATGGTAAAGGGTGTCTACCACACCATAAATAGCATCCGTATCTACTTCTTTTTCTAAAATGATTTTCTCTTGCATCACAGAAGTAAAGAAACAACTTTTGGTTCCAGTATGACAAGCCACACCATTTTGTTTGATTTTTAAAATGACGGTATCTGCATCACAATCTAGTAACACATCTTTCACTTCTTGGGTGTGGTTTGAACTTTCACCTTTTTTCCAAAGACGTTGTTTGCTTCTAGAAAAGTAATGTGCATAGCCTGTTTCAAGTGTGAGGGTGTATGCTTCTTCATTCATGTACGCAAGCATGAGTACTTCTGAAGTTTCAGCATCTTGGGCAATGGCAGGGATGAGGGGGGTTTTGTTCCAGTTTATGTTCATAGTGTTTTCTCCATGGTAGGGTGCTGTACCATTACAGCATCAATTAGAAGGTGTTGTGAGGACACAACACCCTACGTTTATTGTTGTGCAGAAGTCGTTTGTTGTGTTCTTCCTTTGGTATCTACCCAAATATTTGGTACCGCGCCACCAGGTGTTAAGAAGATCTTAGCATCTCTATTGACCTTAAGTGCTTCATTAAACTTACCCTGTGTCTTGATCTGTTCAAGTTGAAGAAGTGCTGGTGTTAATGAAGTCGAGATGAGTGTATTTGCTTTTGCCTGCTCTTCAGCTTCAATACGGATTTTGTCCGCTTCACCTTGTGCTTCAATACGGTTTCTTTCTGCTTCACCACGTGCTACTTCTGCTGCACGTTGTGCTTCTTGTTTTGCTTTCTCTTTTTGTTGTTCAGCAATGGTTACATCTTGTTTTGCAATTTGAACACGCTCAATTTGGTCTTTAATTTTAGTAGGAAGGTTAATGGTTCTAAGTTCCACTGACTCTAAAGCCACAGGCTGACCTTCAAGTGAGTCTACACTCTCTTTTACTTTTATTTCAATGGCTTGGGCAATTTGGTTACGCATTTCAGGGAGTTGCTCTGCTGTGTATTGACCTACAACATCACGTACTACTTCTCTTACTTTAGAGTTAATGATTTTTTCTTCCCAGCTTGAACCCCATTTTTCGATGGTAGCCGGTGCAGACGCTGCTTTAAGTCTGTACTGAACAGCGATGTCAATGTTTACTGTAAGACCTCTTTTGTCAAGTACAGTAATGGCAGGGTTTCTACGTAATCCACCCTCAAAACCTCTGTAGTTGTCACCTAGTGCACCTGTACTTACGTTAGAGTAAGTAATGAGTCTGATACGTGTATTTACAGGGATAATTTTCTGTATTACAGGGATGAAAAAGTGTAATCCTGCGGCTAAAGGTTTCTGTTCAAATTTACCTGTGTTGATTTTGATACCTACTTCACCTGAGTTGATGATGGTAAAAGGTTTAAGTACAAACCCTGCAAACACAATAGCAATAAGGATAAAGATAAACGGTGCACCTTTTCCCATGCCTCCGAAAGGGTTGTTGAAGTTGTTTCCACCTCCACCATTTCCGCCACCTGGTGTTGATTTGTTCATTGTTGGTTTTTTCTTTTTAAAATAGTCATTCATATCTGCTGGCATAGTTTTCCTTTATTTAATGGGGAGTCAGGTGATTCATGATTTATTGCTTTGCAACAAATCACAAATCACCAGACCCCTAATATTAGTTTATGTACGTTAAGTGTTGGATGTAATCAGGGTTTTTTCCTGCTACGACATCAAAGTAAGCTGTTTGTAGTTTCTCCGTAATAGGTCCACGTGAACCTGCACCAATGATACGTGCATCTATTTCACGTACAGGTGTAACTTCGGCTGCTGTTCCTGTGAGGAAACACTCATCAGCGATGTATGTTTCTTCTCTTGTGATACGACGACGTATTACTTCAATGCCCATGTCTGTTGCAAGGTCAATGACTGTTTGCTGTGTAATGGACTCCAGTGTATTGTCTGATGGAGGAGAGATAAGTTTCCCATCTCTTACCATAAAGAAACATGCACCAGATGCTTCTGCAATGTAGCCTTGGTCATCTCTTAAAAGTGCTTCATCATAACCGGCTTCGACTGCTTCAAATTTTGCCATTTGAGAGTTCAAGTAGTTAGCAACTGCTTTTGCTTTTCCCATACCTGACGTGTTTGGCGTTCTTGTCATTGAAGAAATTTTAAGACGAATACCTTTACGTAAGCCTTCTTCACCTAGGTACGCGCCCCATTTCCATGCAGAAATAGAAACTTGAACAGGACAGTCTTTGTGGTACAGTCCCATTACACCATAACCAAGGTAAACGAGTGGTCTAAGGTATGCACCATCAAAAAGTTCATTTTCTTGAAGGAGTTTCACTTGTGCAGCGTTAAGTTCTTCTACTGTGTAAGGTACGTCCATCAAAGTCATTTTTGACGAGTTAAGCAATCTAGTTGTATGCTCTTTTAGTTTAAAAATAGCACATCTACCATCTACAGTTTTATACGCTTTGGTACCTTCAATGGCACCGTTTCCGTAGTGTAAAGTGTGTGTGAGAACGTGTACTTTTGCCTCATCCCAAGGGGTAAGTGTTCCGTCCATCCAAATGTATTTTGCTTTATCCATCTTATTGCTCCATATGTGCAGGTATTGCACATCAAAATTAGTAAATTATTTTAGCTAAAAAGCTGTTAATTGTTGATTACGCATGTCTGGAGGAATTTTTGAGACTCTTGTGCTAAAATACCCAAAGGAATTTTATGAACAAAATGTTTCAACCCCAGTCTAAAACCCTACTTTTTTTTAACATCTTAAGCCTTTTGGCGTTTCTTTTTTTTCTCTATGCTGTAGTTACAGAAGGTGAATTTACTAAAATTGACTTACAATTATCACAAGCTATTCCCACGTTTCAAGAAAAAACTCTGACTTCATGGGTACTGTTCATCACTAACTTAAATGTTGTGATAGGTGCAACAATTTTTACAGTGCTTTTCTCTCTGTATTTGTTTCTCAAAAAGTATTATTGGGAGTTGAAGTTTTATCTGGGAGCATTTTTTCTCTCTTCTGCTGTTTTTGAAGCGATTAAACTCATCATTGAACGTGCACGTCCAGTACTTAAGATCATCGACGAACAGGGTTACTCTTTTCCTTCTGGACACTCAACGATGTCTATGACGATTGCTTTGGCACTGTATTTGATTTTCTCAGCGAAGATTCAAAAAGCAAGTCATCGTAGACTTCTCTTATTGACTGCTATACTTTGGCCTTTAACAATAGTCTCTGCAAGGTTGTACTTAAATGTGCATTGGTTGAGTGATACGCTAGGAGGGGTTTCTTTGGGGATTTTTTGTACAACGTTGGTGTACTTGATCTTAAAAAAGAACCCTAAAACGATTTAGGGTTCTTCATTTTTTTGGGTCTTTAGACTAAAACTTGTAGTCTAACATTGCCCAGAATTTACTCACATCTTTACTTGCTAAACCTGGTGCAGTAATGTCACCTTTTGAGAAGAGTGAACCTTTTAAGAGCAGACTTACATCTACAAGTCCAGGTACTTTTGTTTTGTATAAAAAGTCAATTTCTGAACCTAAGTCTGTACTTCCTTCATCTGAGTCAAAGTCGTGGTAAATTATTTTAGCCACACCAAAACCGTCTGCTTTGTACCCTATCATAATATTTGCATCACGTAAACCTTCCGTAGGGGTTGCTAAAAAGATATCGGCAAAACCGTTAAACTTGTGTAGTGTTGCTAGAGGAGTTGAAAATGCTGTGTTCCCATCTAAACCATTGGTTCCTGAGAGTACTTCATAGTTCACACCCGCTAGGAAACCATTGTAGTTTGCACCCAAAGCAAGGCTGTAGTATGAAGCATCTGCATCTGCCTGAACAGAGTCAACTTCTAAACTTGCATCACCTTGAATAGCATACTCTGCACGGTAATTCAGTTTTACGTCACCTACGGTTGGTGCACCTGTAAGTGCTAAACCATAAGTATCATGAATTGAACCAACAAGGTAAGCATACCCCGTAAGGTGTGCATGCGCATTAAAAGTGTAACCTGCATTCAAAATGGCTGTAGACGTATCAAAGGAGTTTACTTTAGTAACACCATCATCAAAAATCGTATTCACTCTGTCCACATAGGCACCCACAAATGAGAAGTTTTCGATGCTTGTTGTGTCAACGATTGCAATGGCATCAAAAGTTTGAGGCATTTGTCTCCAGTCTACTGAACCAACAAAACGTTGGTTGTCTAAGTTGACAGTTTGACGACCGAGTCTAAAAAGTGTCTCTCCTGCTTTTGCATCTAGGTAGGCTTGTGTCACACGCGTTTGTGAAGGGTCAGCCACCACTTCATAACCTAACTCACCATTTGAGAAACTGTCATAACGGCTATTTCCAATCACATTGGTCATCTCTACATAAGCAGATAAAGATCCTGTCTCAAGTAAGTCCATTCCCACACCTAAGGCAAAACGGTTGGTAAATGCATTAGCAGATGACTTAGTGCTAGGGTCAACTTCTACGTATTCATAACGTGGACGTAGTTCCCCTTTTACTTTAAGACTAGAGAAAATGTTTAAATCTTCACTTACCGGTACTGCTTCTGGTTCGATGTCTCCACCCGCCATAATCATTGTTGATGCTACTACTGAAAGTAATAATGTTTTTTTCATGTATCTTCCTTTGTTGTTATATGACAATCATAACATAGCTATAAAGCCTTTACTATTGATGTCTATCAAGTATTTTTAAGAGATTTTCTTGTTTTGTTTGAGATGTCTTTGACTGAAAAATGAAAGACTTTAGATAGTATACAGGATAGTAGGAGATATATGCTGTATTAGTAGATTATAAATTAATCATTTGTTTGTTTATAAAATAATTCAATAAGATTATACGCTGTATCTTAATTAGGGGAGGGTACCTATTATTAGAGGTGTGCTTTAGCTATAATAAACAAAAAGTTTAGGATGTACAGTGGGAAAAGTCTATTTGACAGGAGCCGGGCCTGGAGATTTAGAATTGTTAACGCTCAAAGCTTTACGTTTGGTACGTGAAGCAGATGTGATTGTTTACGATAGACTCGTCAACAAAGAGATCTTAAAAGAAGCACAAGCGCATTGTGAATGTATTTATGTGGGGAAAGCCAACAAACATCATATCTTACCCCAAGATGAAATCAACACGTTACTCTATGAAAAAGCACTGAAAAATGATGTCGTAGTACGTCTAAAAGGTGGAGACTCAGTAGTCTTTGGCCGTGGAGCTGAAGAGGCACTTTATTTGGTTTCCAAAGGCATAGACTTTGAGTTTATTCCTGGAGTGACTTCTGCCATTGCTGTCCCTGAGATGGCAAATATCCCCATCACCCATAGAGGTAAAGCAGTCTCGTTTCGTGTGGTCACAGGCTACGAAGCACCTGAAAAAGGCTATGCACAACTTGACTGGGCATCGTTTAAACAAGATGAAACCGTTATTTTCCTCATGGGTTTACACCAATTAAAGAACATCTGTACCAAACTGATGGAGATAGGTAAAAGCAAAGACTATCCCATTGCCGTCATAAGTCGAGGCACATTGAAAGATGAAAAAGTCATTGTCTCCACGCTAGAAAATATTTATGAAGAAGCCAAAGACTTACCCACACCTGCACTCATTGTTGTGGGAGAAGTGGTGGGTGTCAGAGAAGCTTTACAAGGGGTAAAGTAATGGCGTACTTCCCAGCTTTTATACAAATGGAAGATGCTAAAGTTCTACTCGTGGGTGGAGGAAACATCGCCAGAGAAAAACTTGAGAAACTGTTAGATTTTACTTCCGATATCAGTCTCATTTCGCTTGAATTCACTCCAGAGATACATGCCTTAATGCAAACACATCAACTCTCTTTTCAAGAAAAAGCTTATGTCACAGGGGACATTAACAGTTTTGACATCGTAGTGGTCGCTACCAATACGCAAGACTTACATAAAGAGATTTATGAAGAGTCAAGGACCTCTAGAATTTTAGTGAACTCTGTGGACAACACTGAGTATTGTGATTTTATTTTCCCTTCGTATGTAAAAAAAGAGGATCTCACCATCGCCTTTTCTACAGGAGGTGCTTCTCCTGCTTTTGCAAAAAAGATACGCAGACATTTTGAAGATCTCATCCCCGATGAGGTAGGACCTTTTTTAGCAAAAATGAAAGAGTTACGTAAAACACTTCCAAAAGGTAAAGAACGTATGGCGCATTTTGAAGGCTTAGTAGCAGACTTTTTTAAGAAGTATTTTCCGAAATCTTAAAAATTATAATTGGCTATGAGTCTAAACTGATTATAGTCTGCCATGTCATTTTCTTTAAAGTCTACTAAGGCGAAAGCTGCGGTTATGGAGATTTTATCATTGAGGTTGTACTCTAAAACAGTATCAATCTCTTGTGAACTGTAGAGAGAGGCATCTTTTGTTTCAAATTTGCCATAGGCAAGTCCAAAAGTAAGGTTATTTACGCCTAGTTTTCCAAAATCATAAGCAGCTCCCATCATCCATGCACTGCCTGCGCTTCCTAGTACATCAAGTGTCTGATCTTCCATAGAAGTAAAGAAAGGACCTCCTCCCAGACTAAGACTTGTTGCTCCTGTTTCTCCATTATCTTGATTGTAGGCAGCTAAAAAGGTTACTCCGAGGTCTGTAAATGCTGCTTCTATGCTTATCCCATAGGTATTGGCATCTTGCTGACCTAAGAGGGTTGCGCCTGTTTGATGACTCGCATCATACTGCAATCCAAAGGTAAATGTTGCATACTCAGGAAGTGTATAGCTGTATCCTGCCTCCATATAAAGCACATCTGCAATGTCACTATAGTGGTAATACCAGAGACTCAATGATAGATCTTTGAATCCCTCATAAGAAGCTGAAGCATAGGTTATACCGTCAATTTTACTGCTACCTAATGTTTCTCCAACATCAATAAAGTCTGCACTATTGCTACCATTCTCCCAACCGGCCATTTTATCAATAAACCCTGCGGTGAGTGTCAAGTCAGATATATCGGTATTTGTAAGGGTATATGCTTCAAAGTAATTTGGCATCATTCTAATGTCATCAGAGTCTGAATGGGGTGTGTCTATAATTTGTCTTCCGAGTTTAATTTCAGTGTTTCCCCATTTTCCGTCTAGGAAGGCTTTAGAAAGAATAATGGAACTTTTGTTATTTGCATCGAAAAAATCAGAGTTCACATTTAATGGGTTTTGGTTGATTCCCATATTTAAAACAGTATAGGCTTCAGCACCAAGCAGTAGACCATTCCATCTTTGTGTGTTCACGTGATAGTGTCCTGCCAGTGCATACGAACTTGTACGTGAGGCAGTATCTTCTGAAAAGGTTATATATCCTGCTCTTAGTTGTCCTTTCTTATGTTGAATAAGATCATTCTCCCCCAAAATACCTCTGACACTTTTTATTTTTATAGGTGTATTTTCATTTAATGTTATGTTCACATCTTCAGATAGGTTAATATTTTCTGCTTGAATAACCGTACTTATTAGTATGACTAGTGTTGAGAGTAATCTTTTAGACATAGCCATCCGTACCAACTTGGGATACATAGCAAACTCTGAATTTATATGATAATTTGACATCTTTAAGTACTCCCACATTTTGATAAACAATTCTACAATAAAAAAGATTAACTTATAACAATTATAACTATACCTATTGACTTTTAAATATTTGTACGCTATAGTTTCCCATATATTATGAACATATGTTCAATATAGGAGGATTTACATGCAAGCCGGAAGAAGAAAAATTTTACGCAATATTGCGAAAGATCATTCACATGTCTGTTTTAAACCTTGTGGTGTCAGAGCGAAGTTTCTTGAAAAAATGGTACTTGATGCAGATGAAATGGAAGCATTGCGTCTGAGTGACTTTGAAGGGTACTACCAAGAAGAGTGTGCTAAAAAAATGGCTGTCTCAAGGACAACCTTTTCGAGACTTATTAACAATGCACACAAAAAAATAGCAGATGCTCTACTTCACGGTAAAGCCATAGTAATGACTCAAAATCAATCGAAGGAAAATAATGAAAATAGCGATTCCAGTAAAAATGAATAAGCAAAATGCGCCTATCGCACCACTGTTTGGTAAGGCTAAATGGTTTGCCATGGTGGAAGATGGTCACGTAAATATTGTTGAAAACCCTGTAAAGGGTGGACAAGCGGTGGTAGAGTGGTTGGCTGAATCAAAGGTAGATACTATTCTCATGCAAGAGATGGGTAAAAACCCTTATGCAAAAGTACAGTCGTATGGAAATATCACACTTTATCATACAGGATTTGAAAGAATTCTCTTAGAAGATGCATTGGCAAAACATGAAGCGAATGATTTGCCCTTATTGGATGAAAGTGCTATGGCCAAAGTCATAGCACATCATGAAATAAGACACCCCGCACATCATACACATTAAACAAAAAAGGAAAACAAATGAACAAAATACTCTCTTTAGTACTGTTTTTAACAGTCAATACTATGGCATATGATGTCAAACAAGCACAGGCATTTGATGCATTTTATTCTCATATGACACAAAAGGCTTGTGCAGACTCTAAACTATTTGTCACAGCAGAAGATGCAATGAAAATGATACGTGATAACAATATCACTATGATAGATGTAAGAACAACAGGTGAAGCAAATGTCATCGCCTTGAGTGAGAAAAATGCAATGCATATACCTATAAAAGATTTATTTAAAAAAGAGAACTTAGATACACTTGTCACTACTAAACCTATCGTGGTGGTGTGTCATTCTGGTACAAGAGCAACGTTAGCGGCTATTGGACTTAAAAGATTAGGGTTTAAAAATGTACATGTGTTAAAAGGTGGGTTAATTGCTTTATCCACAGAAAACAATCCTAAAAGTGCACCACTCCTCTAGTGCAGGATAACCATCCATCAACATAAACTCTATCAAACCTAACCTGCTTGGCAGTGTTAGGTTTGGTGTATTGTAAGAAGTATTTTCTAGGAGATGCTATCTTGAGGCAGATAATACGCAATAGAGATAAGTGAAATAACAAGTAATAACCAAACAATGGGAATGAGTCTATAGCGTAGTTGTACCTGTTTTAAATCCATAAAATAATCAATCACTAATAGACCTTTTATAAATGTACTGACAAGTAAAATGGCAACAAAATAGGTATTGATATAGTTTAAATAACCTAATAAATAAGCAAAAATAGTCAGAACTACTAAGCTGAACCAAACTTTTTCTAATAGACTTTTCATTTTGATCCTTTACCGTATGATATAAATAAGTGGAAAAAGAACAATCCACAAGAGATCAACCAAATGCCAGTAGGATGCACCTGTCTCTATGCCTGAGTAATCATCAACTGTATATCCCACAAACTTTGTTTTTTGATAAATATTCCATAGTATGATAAGCCCTAACATCACATGCATAAAATGAAACATGGTTAAAAGTAGATAGAACATAAAAAATGTATTGGTGCTTAGATGAATACCCATGCCAAAAATATGAGAGAATTCAAAGAGTTTAATAATGAGAAATAAGATGCCTAAGAACATGGCTGA